>JAAZPG010000434.1 GCA_012797375.1 Acidobacteriota bacterium | reverse complement strand
TGCGAATACAGCATCCCGAGGCCGCCGTCGCCCGGTCCGCGCTGGCAGGCCACGTGGATTTTGTTGTTCTTGTCGACGACGACACGGGCGAAATGTATGAACGAAAAGGGAATGGCGATTTGAACCGAGGACCCGATCTCGAGAACGCGGATTTCGGATCCGTTTTCCAAATGAGGATCGGTGACATCCTGCCAGGCCGCGACGGCCTTGTTGTTCGATCCTACCGCGATCCAGGGGTGACCGCCGGCGCCGCCCTCGCCGGGCAATCCCTCGCGCGGATACCAGGTCTGCGCGGGCGTCCGGTTGGTATAGAAATTCTCATAGATGCCGTCGGCGCCTTTCTCGATCCAGATGGCATGAGCGGTCCCGTTCGGACCGACGGCCAGCGCGCCTTGTTTGCCGTATTTCTCATTCAGCTTGACGATATTTTCCCAAACGCCGTTGATCTTGGAGCGGGCATAGACTTTCCCTCCGGCTTCATCGGAGAAAAAGACATGGATGTTCCCGTCTTTATCCATGCCGGCGCAAGGTTCATTTCCCCCGTACCCCTGGCAAACGACTTCGGTCTCTCCCCACGTTTTGGAATGGGGATCCCAAATCCGGAGAAAAGTCGAATCCGTGTCGACGATGCCCCAACTAGCGATAATATAGCCCCTAGGGGAGGCTGAGATGTGCGGACGGTTGGCCCGCGTCGCCGCCGCCGTCAACCGCAGCGGTTCGGAAACCGTGATCCCATCGTAACTGAGAACCCAAACCGCGCCGCCGCTGTCGTCGTTGGTGGTTCCGGGAGCCCAAATCACCCACAGAACGCCGTCGGGGCCGAAGGCACATTGAGTCCAGCGCACGCCTTCCGGGGCATGGTACAGCAGTTTTTCATTCTGCAGGGTTTGGCCGTATTGAAGCGTGGCGAAAAGGAAGAAAAAACACGCGCTTACAATCAAGACTCTCTTCATCGTCTTCGGCTCCTTGTGCCAGGTATAGCGATTTATCATGCCAAGGAAACAGATGCTTGTCAACCCGTTATATAAATATGTTATAGTCATTGTTATGGAAAACGCGTTTAAAACGTTTCTCCGGACATTAGGGGTCGGGCTGGCGGGGCTTATGTCGATTCTTCCCCTGCCGGGCGCGTCCTCCCCGCATAGCAACTCTCTGTATAAAGCCGATCCGGCGTTCTCCCGCCCTCTTGGGCTTCCCGGCGAGCCGGTTCAATATCTTTTTCGATCCGGGGAAGGATCCTGGCATATCGCTTCCGTCGGACCGTCGGGCGTTCCGGAAACGGCCCTTCTCCGTCTGGACGCGTCCTATGAGGATCTTCAATTGCGCCGCGACGCCGCCGGCCGTCTCTGGCTGGCGGGAGAGGAGATGACCGCCGACGGAAGCATCACCAGAGCCGGGGTTCTGGAAAATGAAACCTTCGGCGGTTCGCGGACCTTCGGCGCTCCGGAAGGCTGGAACGACGGAGCGGATCTTTTTTTCCCCGCGGAAGGGGGATTGTGGGCCGTCTGGCATCACCTGTCTGGAAAAACCGAGGAGATTCTGGCCGAGGAGGCCGCTTCCGGCCGGAGATGGAGAATCACGCCGGAGGGAGCCGCCGCTTTGTCTCCGCCCCGGATCGCGCCCGACGGCCTCGGCGGATTTTGGATTCTATGGACCGGGCGGATCGAAGGGACCTACGTCGTCGCCGCCAGGCGTTGGAGCGGGAATTCGTGGTCCGGGGAAAAGCGTCTTTTCGTAAACGGCGAAAAACCCTGTCTTCAGCTCGACGCCGCCTTGGGCCGGGAGGGCGTCCTCCGGGCCGCCTGGTCGGCCTATGACGGCTCGCGCTACCGCGTCCACGCTGCCGGACTCGCCGACGGCGGATGGACGAATATCCCCTTGCCGGTCAAAAAAACGGGGACCGGACAAAGTCCCCGCTTGGTCGCCCTCGACGACGGCCGGCCGGCCGTTCTCTGGGCCGACACGGGGATGACCGGAACGCGTCTTCTCGGCGCGGTTTACGACGGAAGCGGAATCCCGGCCGGGCCGTTCGTCGTGTCCGGGAAAATCCCGGGGCCGCGGTTCGAGGCGGCCGGAACAGACAACGGCCTCTTCGTGATCCTTCCCGGTCCGGAGGGAATCCGGACGGAATGTCACCGGACGGCCGCCCTTCTCGCCCGCCCGTTTTCCAGCGTGGGAGAAGCCCGCGTCCTCGAAGAGCCTTCGGGCGTCGCCGGACCGGAGGTCAGCGAGTCGAAATACATCGGTTTCGGCGACAGCATCACCTACGGCTACATCAACTCGACGGAAGCCCCCGAGCTGGGATACATCCCCCGGCTGGACGACAAGCTCGACGAGGTTTTCGGGTCCACGGACGTCATCAACGAAGGATACCCGGGGGAGCTCACGGCCCATGGGCTCGGCCGGATCGAGGCTGTCCTGGCCGCCCGCCAGGCCCGGTACATCCTCGTCATGGAAGGGACCAACGACGTCAAGCTCTTCAATAACGCCGGCCCGGTCGAAGTGGTTCTCTATAACCTCAAGGAAATCTGCCTGCGCAGCCGCGCGTTCGGAACCATGCCGATCCTGTCCACCGTTTGTCCGCGAAACGACTGGATCTGGAATTACCCCAAGTACCG
>JAAZPG010000433.1 GCA_012797375.1 Acidobacteriota bacterium | reverse complement strand
TGAGAAAGATTCGTTCGGCGGCCGCCTTGAAGCGCCTGCGGGCCGGCTGGCGCCGCCAAGGCTTAAAGACGGTCTTCACCAACGGCTGCTTTGATCTGATCCACGGCGGGCACGTCCATCTCTTCCGCCGGGCCAAGGCCCAGGGCGACATCCTGATCGTGGCCGTCAATTCCGACGCCTCGGTCCGGAGGCTGAAGGGCCCGAGCCGGCCGGTGTTTCCGCTGGCCGAGCGGATGGAGGTCCTGGCCGCGTTCGGAGATATCGACTATGTGACTTGGTTTGAGGACGATACGCCCCAAAAGATCATCGCCGCCCTGCTGCCCGACGTCCTGGTCAAGGGCGGAGATTGGGGCGCGGGCGAAATCGTCGGAACGGCGGACGTCGAGGCGGCCGGGGGACGGGTGTACCGCGTCCCATACCGCCGCGGCCACTCCAGCACGAACCTCATCGAAAAAATCCGGAGATCGGCCCGCCGCCGCTGACGGCGGAACGGCCTGGAAAAGAAGCTCTCCCTATATCCGGGAGCCGTCCCGGACCGTCTCGAAAAACCAGGACCACAGCCTCTTGTGGAACTCGAAGCTTGGGGGATGGGCTTCGATCAGCGTCCGGAACGAAAACAGCGCCCCGTCGTCCGGCCCGATCTTGAACTCCGGCGCCGGGTCCCAGAGCTTCCGGAATTCCGGGTGGAACTGGACGCCGAGCACATGGGGATATCGCTCGTGCTCGATCGCCTCGATGATTTTCCCGTCCATCGAGCGGGCGGCGACGGCGAAGCCCTTGCCGGGCGTGTCCGCGGCCTGGTGGTGGGAGCTGGCGGCCAGGGGATAGCCGTCCAAAGCCGGGCCCATGGCCTTCCAAACGCGGCTTTCAGGAAGGAGACGGACGGGGTGGAGCATGTAAGGGGCCAGGGCCGGATCGTGCGGAGCGATCATCTCGTAGGGATTCTTATGCCACTCGTCCCGGGGGAGGGCGAGGACGTCCTCGACGGTCGTTTTCCCGTAGATTTCGCTCCAGAGATCCTGGATCATCGTTCCGCCCGTGCCGACCCAGAGGCTCTGCATGCCGAGACAGATGCCGAGGACGGGGTAATCCGGCCGGTCCTCCAAGAAGGCCTTGAAATCCGGGTTCCGGCCGCCGCCCAGGAGATGGAAGATCATCGACAGCTCGAGATAATGACGGTAAGGATTCTCGACGACGGTCCGGAAATCCGTCTCTTCGCCGTAGGCCGCCGGAGGCATGTCCGGTCCGCCGAAGAAAATGATCCCGTCGGAGAGGTCGAAGATTTTCCGGAACTCAGCCGAGGCCGCGTTCGCTTGGTAAAGCGAGGCGATTCCCAGCTCGGCCGAAACCGCATGGAAGTGGACGTTGGCCAGCTTGTTGTCCCGGACGAAACGGACGGATTCGCGGTAGTCGGTCCGCTCCTTGACATGGTAGACGCCGACGATTTCCAGGTTGTCGATGGGAAGCATCCCCTCGGCCTTGAGGGCGAGAAGATGACGGAACGTGTTGGGGGCCGGGTAGAAAATAACCAACCGGACGAGATCCTTGGGGGCTCGGGCCGTGTCGAAAAAGCGTTCCGGGGCCGATGAATTTTGGGCGGCCGCGGCCGGCGGAACGAGCATTCCCAAGGCGGCGACCATCAAAGCGAGGACGGCGAAGGCCTGGAGGCGGGCTCGGAATCGGAACATGCATTACTCCTTGCGGCCGGCGTCTCCCCGGAAATCCGGCGGAATCCGGCGGCCGGGAAGAGCTCATTATACGTGCGGCCGGACGGGGAGACAATCTCTCTCCCCCGCGCTCCGTTTTTCGGCGGCGTTTCCTCCGCGCCGACCGACCCTTCCTCTTTGTTTTAATCGAGTTCTTTTCATTGCGTTCATCCCGCGCTCGCGAAACGAACGCCGAAAACAAAACGGCCTCCCCTTTCCCCGACTTCCAGGGACATGCGGTAGAAGTCCGGGTCGAGCGTTTCTCCGATCCATCTGGACGAGAGCGACGCAACGCTTCTCCCGAGATCGGCGTCCGTTTTTGCCGTCGTTCCCTTTTGGAGGATAATCTCGAGGAGGGGGGCGGGGCAAACGCCGGTTCCGTCCGCCCGGGCTTCGCCGGGAACGCGAGGGTCAAAAAGACGGAAAATCATGAAACATGCTTGAGGCGGTCGAGCGGCGGGACGCGGGAATTGCGGCCCGGATTCGCGTATAATCTTCGTTCGTCCCATGAGCCTGGATTTTCTGAAGGAGACGCCGGAATTCAAGGACCTCGTCCGGGCGGTTTCGGCCCTTCCGAAAACCCCCGAGGGCCAGGCCCTTCTTTTCGGAGAAGAGGACCGGCCGCGTCTTTCGATTTCCGGCTTGACGGAGGCGGCCGTCCCCTACCTTTTCGTCCAGTTGGCCCTGACTGGGCCGCGCCGGGTTGTCTTCATCCGTCCGTCCGCCCGTCCGCTGTCCGGCTTCGAGGATCAGGCCCGTTTTTTCCTCCAGAACCTCGGCTCGACGAAAACCGTCCGGAGCTTTCCCGCGCTCTCGGAGAATCCCGCCCCGGACGCCGCCCCGTCCCTGGAGTCGGCGGCCACCCGGATGCGCTATTTTTATGATCTGCTGAATCGCCCGCCGGCCCTGACCGTGACCAATCTTTTCGGGCTCCTGCGGCCGTTTCCGGCTCCGGAATGCCTCCCTGAGCTTTTTCTCCGCCTGAACAAGGACGCCGAGTGCGGCCGGGACCGGGTGATCGAGCGGCTGGCCTCTTTCGGGTATGCGCGCGAGGATTTGATCGCCTTCCGCGGGGAGTACGCCTATCGGGGCGGAATCGTCGATGTCTTCTCCCCCTGGCAGAAAAATCCGGTCCGGATCGAATTCGGCGGCGACCGCGTCGTTTCCCTCCGCGAGTTTGATCCGTCCACCCAGCGGGCCGTCCGCCAGACCGAGGCGGCTCTCATCCCCTCGCTTTCGGAGGGGACCGCCGCTCCGGCCGCCGCCTCCGTTCCGTTCACCCGGTACCTCGCCGACGCGGTGTTCGTCTTCGACCATCCGGACGAGATCGAGAAGGAGTGGGACGAGGTCAGGGCCGCCCTCTCGTCGCGGGCCGCGGCCGGGCCGCCGG
>JAAZPG010000432.1 GCA_012797375.1 Acidobacteriota bacterium | reverse complement strand
TCGCCGGGGCGGAGACGATGACTTTCCGGGCCCCTCCTTTCTCGATGTGCTTGACGACATCGGGCCGCTTGGTGAACTTGCCCGTGGATTCGACGACGATCTCGACGCCGAGATCCTTCCAGGGAAGCTCGCCGGGATCCTTGGCGGCCAGGACCTTGATCGGTTGTCCGTCGACGATGATCGTGTCGGCGGTCGACCGGACGTCCCCGGGAAAAACCCCGAGCACGGAGTCGTATTTCAGGAGATGGGCCAGCGTCCTGGCGTCGGTGATGTCGTTGACGGCGACGAATTCGATCCCGGAACCGCCCGAGGCCCGGAGCATGTTCCGGCCGATCCGGCCGAAGCCGTTGATTCCAACTTTAATCGGCATGGCGGTTGCCCTCCTCAAAGAACCGGATTATCGATTTCTGATTATTGAAAAGTATCACAGGTGAAGCCGGAAATGCAACGCGACCCCGCGAGGCCGGAATGTCGACGGGAGAGCCGCGGGCCGGCGGATATGGTAAAATCGGCCCGAGGAAATTCCATGAAAATACTGACCGCCGGGCAGATGAGGGAGATCGACCGCCGGGCGTTCGAGGAGTTCGGCATCCCGGGTGTCCTCCTGATGGAAAACGCCGGCCGCCGCGTGGCCGAGGAAGTCCGGTCTCTCCGCGGGAATTTGGCGGAGGAGCGGATCGTGATCGTCTGCGGCCGGGGCAACAACGGCGGAGACGGCTTCGTCGCGGCCCGCCACCTGTTCAACCTCGGGGCGCGGCCGAGGATTTTTCTCCTGGCCGGGAAGAACGAGGTCAAGGGCGATGCCGCCCTGAACCTGGACATCGTCCTCCGGCTCGGCCTCGAAATCGTCGAGGTGACGGCGGCCGCCGGGCGGTCCCGCCTGAATCTGAAGCGGGCTCTCCGGGAGGCGACCGTCATCATCGACGCCATCTTCGGGACGGGGCTGTCCAAGCCGGCCGCCGGGCTTGCGGCGGCGGTCATCGGGGACATCAACGAATCTCCGGCCGAGACGATCGCCGTCGACCTGCCCTCGGGCCTCTCGTCCGACACGTTCGCCGTCATCGGACCGGCCGTCCGGGCCGATGCGACCGTCGCCCTCGGAGCGCCGAAAATCGCCCACGTCTTCCCGCCGGCCGAGGACTACGCCGGCCGGCTCGTCGTCGCGGAGATTTCCCTGCCGCCCGTTCTTCTCGCCTCGCCCGAATTGAAGCTGGAAATGGCCGGGCCGGAGAACGCCGTTCCCTTTTTCCGGCCGCGGCCGAGAAGCGGGCACAAGGGAACGTTCGGCCACGTTCTCATTTTGGCCGGGTCGCGGGGGAAAACGGGGGCGGCCGTTCTCGCGGGCAAGGCGGCTTACCGCTCGGGCGCGGGCTTGGTGACGATCGCGACGCCCGAAAGCTGCGTCCCCGCGGTCGCCCGGACGATGTCCGAGCTGATGACCGAGCCGCTTCCGGAAACGGAAGAGGGGACGATCGCCGGAGCGGCCCGGCCGCGCCTGGAACGTCTGCTCTCGGGCAAGGACGCCCTCGTCGTCGGACCCGGGCTTTCGACCCATCCCGAAACGGCCGCCTTGGTCCGATCGCTCCTGCCGGGCGTCCGCATCCCGACAGTCATTGACGCCGACGGCTTGAACATCCTTGTCGGGAAGCTGGGGTTTTTAAAAAAAACGGCCCGGCCTCCGGTGTTGACGCCGCATCCCGGCGAATTCGGACGTCTGCTCGGCCGGTCCGTTCCCGAGGTCCTGAACGACCGGCTGGCCCTGGCTTCGCGGTTCGCCGCGGAGCACCGTGTCCTCCTTGTCCTCAAGGGATACCGGACGCTGGTCGCCGGCCCGGACGGGCGCGTTTCCGTCAACCCGAGCGGGAATCCCGGCATGGCCACGGGCGGTTCGGGCGACGTTCTCAGCGGCCTTCTCGGAGCGTTTCTGGCCGCGGAAAAGAACGCCTTCGGAGCGGCCGTGGCCTCCGTTTATCTGCACGGGGCGGCCGGCGACATCGCCGCCGCCGAGCTCGGCCAGCGGGCGATGGTCGCCGGGGACATCCTCAAGGCCCTTTCCCGGGCCATGAAAGTGCTGGAAGACGCGGCCGGCGGCCGGAAGGGGAGGTCGTTCCAGCCGTGACGAAACCGGCCCCGGCGGAGGACCAGGTCCTGACGACGCGCACGGAGCGGGGGACGTATCTCGCGGCCCGGCGCTTGGCCGCCGCCTTCCGGGGCGACGAAGTCGTTTTCCTGACCGGGGAGCTCGGGGCGGGGAAAACCGTTTTCGCCCGGGGAATCGCGGCCGGCTTGGGGATGAAGAATCCGCGGCTGGTCTGCAGCCCCAGCTATACCCTGATCAATATTTACCAGGGACGGGTTCCGATCCTCCACTTGGACCTCTACCGGCTGGGCGGCCAGGCCGAGATCCGCGACCTGGGCTTCGAGGATCATATCGGCGAGGCGGTCATCCTCATCGAGTGGGGCGAGCGGATCGACTTCCCCCTGGACGGCATCCGCGTCCATATCGGCGTCGAGCCGGACGGAACGCGGACAATCCGGGTCAAGCGTCCGGCGTGCGGCCGAAATCGAGCGGTTGATCGGTCGAGGTTTTCAGCTCGCGGCGACCGCTGATCGTCCGGCTCGCCCCGCCGCCGGGGAAACCGTTTGACTTCGCCGCCGCGGATTTGTCTAATAAGGGCGTCTGTATTTCAACGTCCGAGGCATTCATGACACCTGAACAGCTCAAGCAGCGCATCCTCGAGGTCAAGGATTTCCCTAAACCCGGCGTCGGGTTCAAGGACATCATGCCGCTCGTTTTGGATCCGGAATCGTATCATTATACGATCGACCGGCTTTCCGCCTGGGCCCGGAACTTAAAGCCGGACGTCATCGTCGGCATCGAATCCCGCGGATATCTCTTTGCCGCCCCGGTCGCCCGCGACCTCCGCCTGGGCCTGTCGGTCATCCGCAAAAAGGGCAAGCTGCCCCGCAAGACGGTCTGCGTCCAGGCGCCCAACGAATACGCCGTCGAGTTTTTCGAGAAGCACGCCGACGCCCTCGCCGCCGGCCAGCGGGTCGTCGTGATCGACGACGTGATCGCCACCGGCTCGTCGTCGATCAGCGCCCTCCGCCTGGTCAAGATGCTCAAGGCCAAGCCGGTCGGTTTCGGGGCGGTCATCGAGCTGGCCTTCCTCGGCGGCATCCCGGCGATCAGGAAAGCCCATCCGGACGTCGATCTTTTTCATCTCGTCCGGTACGAGTGATCGCCTTTCCCGGTCCGCCGGGGGGCTTTTCTTTGTTTTCGGACTGACAACGCTTTTTCCGGACGACGGATCATCCGGTCCGGGGAACGGTCATTTCGTCTCTCCGCCCGAAAAGAGCACCCGCGCGATATCGCCTTTGAAGATGCCGGCCGGCGGCGATGGATCTTCCCCCCGCGAAAGACCGGCGTGATCCGCGGATCCTAATATCCTTCAGACTTCAGAGAAAACCGGGAGGACTTTGGATCGGCTGATTCCGAAGAAGCGACCGAAAGAACGCCGGGCCTTCCGCCTCGATCTGAAAAAGGAACCCGGCGGCCTCCGCGCGGAGTTTGCCGCCTTCGCCGGCCCTCGGCCGGATTGTACGGGATCGTCGACAAACCGGAATCCTAGCGCCCGCGCCGGGAAGCGGGCGCGGTTTTTCCGTTCATCACCCTTTTTTCCAGCTCGTTCCAGATGTCGGCCCGGTGTCCGCGGCGGTCGAAAAGCCGGCAGGCGTCGACCGTGGCGACTTCGGCTTTTTCCTGGAACATCGTGATCAAGAATTCGGGCGCGCGGCGGATCCCCTCGCCGATGTTGATCAACACGCGGTCGCCGTTGCGGAGGAGTCCGCGCTTCAAGGCCTCGAAGAACCCGCCGAGGCCGATGGCCGCGGCCGGCCCGATCCGGACGGAGCGTTCGAACGCCACCAGGCGGGCGATGAGCGGAGTGGCGTCCTCGTCGAAGGAGAGGATCTCCCCTCCGCTTTCCCGCACGAGCGGGGCCAGGACGGGATAGGTCTTGGGAAAGCCCGCGGCCAGGGTGGCGATGCCGGTCCGGGGATTGTGGTAGATCGGGTATGTTTTTTCCCAGCCCTCGGGGTATTTCTTTTTCTTCGCTTCCGCCCAAGCCGCGGCCATGGGGGCGCAACGGCTGGACTGGGAAAGAATGAAGCGGGGCATCCGGCCGCCCAGCCCGACCGGGGCGAGGTCCCGGCAGCCCTTGGCGATAGCCATCGGGCCGGTCCCCCCGCTCAGGGCTTGGATATACACGGTCGGGAACTTGCCGAGCAGACGGATCCATTCGAGCATCATCGTCTTCTTCGCCTCGATCCGCATCGGATCGAAATTGCCCCCGGCCAGGGGCATCTTATGTTTCCGGGCGAAGGCCATGGCGATTTCCTTGGTCAGGGTGTAGTCGCCTTTCACCCGGAAGACGTTCTGCCCGAAGCAGCCGATTTCGGCCGCCTGGGTCAGGGATGCGTTCTTCGGGATGAAGGCGTAGAAGGAGATTCCGGCGGCCGTCAGGTACCGGGCATAGGCCACGGCCGTGTTGCCGGTGCTGGAGGCGACGAAGTTCTGGATGCCGTTTTCCTTGAGAACGCTGGAGACGATCGAGCCGGAGAGGTCCTTGAACGTCCCGGTCGCGTAGTTGTCGTCCTGGCGGTGGGCGAAGACTTGGCAGCGGATCTGGAAGCGCCGGCGGGCGTACTCCTCGAGGAATTCCCACCGGTCGATCGGGACGAGGCCCTCGCCGGCGGTGACGATGTTTTTTCGGTCGTTGACCGGAAGGACGTCGAAATAGCGCCACATGCCCGGAAGGCCGTTGGCCGGCCGGCGGAAGAGGTCGCGAACCTTGGCGGGCGTGGTCCGGTAAACGACGTCGGCCCGGTCGCTGCCGCATTCGGGGCAGCGCTGCCCGGCCTCGAACCAAGGGCCGAATCCGTCGATTTCGGCTCCGCAGAGGACGCAACGCAGGACGAATTTCTTCCGCAAGGAGCCCGCCCCCGCTATTTTTCGCTTTTGAGATGGCTGTGGAGTCCGCATTCGAGTTTTCCTTTCCCGGCCCACCGGCCGGACCGTTCGTCGCTTCCCGGTTCGGATTTAGAGGTGCAGCACGGCGGGAAACACCCGATGGAGGCGTATCCCTGCTCGTACAACGGATTCGTCGGAAGACGGTGTTTTTCGATGTAAGCCCAGACGCGTTCCCGGTTCCAGGCGAGGAGCGGGTGGATCCGCAGGCCGCCGCTCTCGTCGATCATCACCGGCCGGAGATTCCGGCGGGTTTCCGCCTGGTCGCGGCGGAGAGCCGAGACCCAGGCTTTCAATCCGAGCTCCTGCTGGAGGCCGCGGAGCGGATCGACTTTGTTGAGGCGGCAGCAGAGGTCGGGATCCCGTTCGAAGAGGCGGGGGCCGTGGAGGCTGAGCTGCTCGACCTTGCTCATTTCCGGGACGATGGTGTGGACATTCAGCTTCCACTCCCGCGTCAGGCGGGCCTTGAACTCGAGCGTTTCCGGGAAATGGTAGCCGGTATCGATGAAATAGATCGGAAAATCGAAGACGATCTTCCTCAGCATGTGGATGAGGACGACCCCGGACGCCTGGAAAGACGAGGTCATCGCCGTCTGGTAGGGAAGCGCGCGGACCATCCAGCCGAGAATGTCCTCCGCCTCGGCCGCGGCGAAGCGTTCGTTGAGCTTTTGTATCTCCTGCAACAAGGGGCCTCTCTTCACTTCAAGAGGCAGCGAGTATAGAATTTCCCTTCCCCTTCTGTCAATTTTTTGGAAATCGCCTTCCTCAATCTTCAAATGAATCGAAGGCCTGAGGGAGGCCTCCCCGCGTTGTTCATACGGCCGCTTCGATCAGGACGGGAGCGAGAATCCGGAGGATCTCCGCCGGGGCCATTCCGGCCAGTTGTCCGCGCTTGCCGGCGTTGATCCAAACGCGGGGGGATTCGGTCAGCGTCCGTTCCATGTAGACCGGAAGGTTTTTCCTGGCGCCGAAGGGGGAGATGCCGCCGACCTGGTATCCAGTGTGGCGTTCGGCGGCGGCCGGCGGGCAGGGCGCGACCGACTTGACTCCCAGGATGCGGGCCAGTCGCTTGGCCGAGACTTCCCGGTCGCCGTGCATCAGAACGAAAAAAGGAGTCCGGCCGTCGGTTTCGAATACGAGCGTCTTGATGACGTCGTGCTCCTCGACGGCCAGGGCGCGGGCGGCCGCGGCCGTCCCGCCGTGTTCTTCGTAGCGATAGAGCCTGATCTCAAAATCCGCGGCGAGGTCCTTGAGAACGCGGACGGCCGGCGTCATGGACGTCATTTTATTTTTTTCACCCGGCGGGCGATTTTCCGGCGGATCGTATCGTACGAGGGCGGCGGGCCGGTCCGGACGGGCTTTCCGTCGATGAACAAACCGTCGGCGATGCCCCATTCGAGATACGCCGCCCGGTCGGACGTGTCCACCTCGGTGAAGGCAACCCGGTCGCCGAATTCCGCGGCCGCCCGGCGGGCCCGCTCGCCGACCATGTTCATCGCCGTGCACCAGCCGTTCCGGAACACGGCGACCGACGTCCGGCCGGGGACCGCGGCGGGTCTCTTTTTCTCCCGGATCCACCGCGGGGCGACGGCATCCGGGGTGAAAGGCTTCCAGAGAAGGAGGGCGACCTCGTTCTTGTCGACCTTGCGATAGCCGTGCTTTTTGAACCAGGAGGCCCGCATGAAGACGGGAAGGCCGACGCCCCAGGCGACCATGCCCTTGGCCTCCTTCGCCCGGGCGTCTTCCTCGGCGGCCGCCAGGAGGGCGCTGCCGAGGCCTTTTTTCCGCTGGTCCCCGATGCCTTTTCCCTTGTAAGCGTGGACCCAGATGCAGTGGATGAAATAAAGATCGCGGCCTTCGGCGAAGGCGTGCTCGATCGGGACATACTGAATCATGCCCGCCGGCCGGCCGTCGACGAGGGCGATCTTGACCCGGAGACCCTTCTCCTTCATCCGCCGGAACCACGTCTCCCGATGATGGCCGGCTTCCTTCGGTTCGTCCGACCAGCCCTCCAGGCAGACGAAGTAATCGTTCTCGAACCGCTCATCCAGATCGATGATTTCCATGGCCGCCTCCCCGCGCGGCGTGATTATAACCCAATATTAATGAGGAGACACAATCCCCATGGACCTCATTTTTTTCGTATAAATTCTTAGTTCGGATCAGGCGGAAAAGGAAACATAAAGCGGAAAGGAAAATTTATTAGGGTGAATTGGCACGGGGTCTCCCTTATTCCTCTTTCATTTGGAGATAATTCCTTATTTTCACGCGCTTGATGACCTTCAGCCCGTCCTGGCCTTCGTCAATGAAATACACGGAATCGTTTTTGATGAGCGAAGGCGTCGCGGGGAATTCCGTCCGGTAGAGATAGCGGCCGTGCCGACTGAAAATATCCGCCTTTTCGGCCTTGTTTTCATCCCAAACCGACTTCACTCTTATGGCGTAAATTCGGCCTTTGTCATCACTCATCAACTTCTTGAAAAAGGGGCGATGGGAAGGAAAGACGCAATTCTTGCCCAAGAATTTCTTTTCTTTTGAAGAAATGGACCGGGGCTTTTCATCCCGGTCCATCACGGATTTCACGTTGCCGTCGAAATCATAGAGTATCAATTGATATCGAGTGTTTTCTCCATAACATAACATCGTATTGCCGATCGGGCAAAAAAAGGAATTCGCCGAATAGGGGTGAATCATTCCCCCCATGACTCCGCCCGTTTGGCTTCCTGAGATCTTCACCCTGCGTCATCCATCGTTTTCAGGCGAAGAATGACCGCCCCGCTCGAATCCGCTTTCACGAAAGTCTTTTTCATCTCCAGATTGATCATGTCCCAAGAAAAAGCGTAGATGAAACCTTCGCCGGTTACGTAGAAGGCGTTGGAATCAAAGGGAATTTGGAAATCCAATTTGATCTGATGCCGAAATGTTCCCTCCTTGTCAAAAACGTGCAGCAAGCCGCCTTGATCATTGACAAAGAGATCGTCGTGTTCGTCGACGAAAAGACTCCGGGGTTCCATCAATTCCCCGGGGCCCTGGCCTTTACGGCCGAATGATTTTAAGAAAATTCCGCGGCGGTCATACTTCAGGATACTATTTTTATCCAGGACGAATAAATTTTCCGCCGCATCCGCGGCCAGGTCCCTAAGGAAAGAAAAACGATAATCGTCGTTCTCGTTCGATTCGCGAATGACGGCTTCCTCTTCCAGCTCAAGCGCCAGGGTTCCATGAGCGGCCCGATTTTCCGCGATTTTACAGGCCTCATGGGCAATCATGGCCGCGCCTGAAGCGGTGAGCCAGAGGAATAGACTAAAAATCCAAGCGATCGCGTTTCGCCGCGTCCCCATTTTCCGGAGGCGATTCTCCATAAAATCCTGCCGCGATTAGAATTTAAATAAAATGCTCCTTTCTTTAATGGTTCCAATTCCATAGATTGCTTTTCCGCCGGCGATCAAGAAGTCTCTCGGAGTGACGGTTTCTTTTCCCGTTTTCAAATATATCTTTTTTGATAATTTATGATTTTCATTGAATAATAAAATGGAATTATCCCATTCATCACGGGAGCCGGAACCGGCCGTATTCGGGATATAAAAAATCCTTCCGGCTTCATCAACCGCGAATCCACTGCAGAAAGATATGCAAGTTCCAGATGAAACGGAATCATCTTTAAACGTTTCGGGCGTATCAATCCCCTCCGCGTCGATTCTCCCGGCGATCGCGTCGATGACGGGGATTCCGAATTTCCGTAGATCCAAGACGGCCGTCCGGCCGCCGTTTTTTCCGCTCCAGGAGATCAAGGGCTGGTTGATAAAGGCGTAATAGATATTTTCGTCGCGCGCAATCATCCGTATCCTGTTGAACGTGTTATATCCAATCATAGAATTGCACTTGATAATCGGGCCGATCTTCTTGACGAGCCTTCCTTCATGGTCATAGACGGAAATGAGCTTGCCGTCATTCCTCGTTTTGTTGGATTTATCAATGACATTCACGTAAATGGCCTCGCGGTCGACGAAAAGAGAGGTGGGGGACCAGGCATGGTCGATTTTAAAAGACGATTTGAATTCGCCGTCGAGGCTGAAAATCTTTACTTGACGGCCCGCATCATTCAGGACATAAAGAGAATCGTTTTCCACCAGTATCGCCGTCGGAGAGAACAAGGCGTCGGCCCCCTGTCCGATTCCTCCGATATCGGCCGCGAGCCGGCCCGTCTTATCGAATTTCTGGATCCTGTCATGGCCGAACTTCAGGTAATAGATATTGCCCTGTTGATCAATGGCCATATTCTGAAATAAATTGAAGAAGGGCATGATCTTATAATCCGGAATAACGGCATTCAACTCGAGAAGAGGGGTGATTTCTATAATCTCCATGGGTATCGACGGATTCCGGGAGCACCCCCCTGGCGATAAATAATAAACGGCGGCCAAGATAATCGCGGCGCGCGTCTTCTTCATTAATATTTCCTTAGGGAATTATTTCTATTTCGCAGCTTAAGCGGACAGGCAATCGCGATTGATAAAGATGATCAAGAACAAGCGCCTTCTCCCCATGCCGGGGGAGTTTCACCAAAGAAAAGAATCCGCGGAAATCGCGGAAAAATCCCTTTTTTCTTTGTCCAAACAGGATAAGAGTCATAAATGGCGGGACGTGTCACCCTTCGGGACGATTTTAGGCGGCGTGATTCAAGAACGTTGATTTCTTTTTTTCTTTCATTCATAATTATAAATATTCATGACAGGTGGGAATAAATGAGTGTTTTTTGTATAAGCCCGCTAAAAAGGATCTTGTATCCCTTAAGGGAGAAAAACGGGATTTTAAGATGAAGAGAGGGAAACTTATTATCGCGGGCAACAATATAAAATCTCCTTCGGCAATCTCCCTATTATCTATAATAAAAAAATTAAATATCGATGGAAGCCGATGGGAATTAATTATTAATCCTACGATAGCTGCAATAGCGAGGATAAGGAATAACGATGCTATCATTATGGCTTGTGATTATAATTGTTCGGCCGATTATTGCGGACGATGGTTTTTCTGCTTAGGAAACAAGCCTATCGTGAGATTTGCTATATTTAGAAGACTTCCTCCAAATCTCGAGAAGGAAAGTATATTCTATTCTTTTCGTGTTTTAAGAGGCTTCGATTCAACGAATCCAGATGAATATTTTTCGTTGATTAAAAATTATCCTGGCTGTGTAGGGCTGGAAGATGGGAAATATTCTTCCCATGTACCTCTGAATAAAATAGCAAAAATCGAACAGATCATTAATAAATACGAGGGAGCTGACTTTGATCGAGAATATTTATCATTAAAGATCAAATTAAGCTCATCCTATATATCCTTCTTATTTAAGGAGCGTATGGGGATAACGTTAAGAACATATACGCAAAAGATGCGGTTTTGCGCAGCTCTTCGTAAAGTGTTGTCAACTGACAAACAAGTCAAGCAAATTGCTTATGAAGCGGGCTATGCCGATCCTCTCTATTTCGGCAAAGCATTTAAACAATGGATTGGCATGTCGCCAAAAAATGTTCGGCGACGATATTCCTCAAATATTATATGAATACCATATAATCATACTTCAATACTATTTACAAATCTTCTC
>JAAZPG010000431.1 GCA_012797375.1 Acidobacteriota bacterium | reverse complement strand
GGAAAGGACGGGCATGACGATCGCCCCGATGATCCCGCCCAAGAGCATGAGGCCGCCCAGCCAGCCGGCCTGGGAAATCGTGAATCCGCGGGGCCGGACGATATCTTCGATCCAGGTCGAGACGGCGTTGAACAGGCCGAGGCCGACAAAAAAGATGGTCATCAAAAACAGAACGTCCCGGCGCCGGAACATGGTCTTCAAGCCTTCGAACACCAGGATCCGCTCCCCGGGGGCGCCCGGTTCGGGCGGAACGGGCGGATGTTCGCGGGCGATCCAGAGGAAGACGAAGGCGGCCAGGGCCGCGGCCAAGCCGTAAATCCAGAGCATTTCTTCGAAGCCGACGCGGAGGACGAGGGCGGGAGTCAGGATCATCGCGACCAGCGGACCGAGGTAGAGGGCCAGCGTCCCGAGACCCGTGGCCGTCGCCCGCTCCCGGACGGGGAACCACCGGGAAGCGATCGTCGTCGTCGCCCCGATGATGAAAGGCTGGGCGGCGGCCAGGCCGACCTGGGAGATGAAAACCAGGGTGAAATTCGAAGCGAAAATGCCCCGGGCGAGCCCGAAAACCGCCGTCATGACCGCCCCCAGGCCGACCGACGCCCGGAAGCCCTTCTTGTCGATCAACCAGGCGGCCGGATAGAACATGGGAATGTAAACCACCATGAAGCACATGGAGAGAAGCCCGATCATCAGGTCGGAGGTGTGATAGAAGGCGGCCGCCGTCCCGGTGACCGGGGCGAAGGTGATCCAGAGCACCTCGCATACGCCGGCGATCAAGACATATGCGGCCAAAACCAGCCAGCGGTACCCGTATGCTTTCCCCGTCGATGCGTCCACGAGTTTCTCCTCTTTTCTTGCAGATGTTGGGAAACTCTAACATTTAGGGGCGGATCTCTCAACCCCGTCATTATAAATGTCACGTAAACATTGAAAGCGGGCTGAGTCTGAATGGAGGGGCAGGCCGCAATATGTCCAGGATGCCCGGGTTCGTGATCCCCTGCCGTGATGGATCGAAGGGGAGATTCGCGGAATGGTCTGATTATATAAATAAGAGCTGAGCGTGAGTCTCCTCAAGGGGAACGCGGCCGCGGTCAGAGAAGCCGGGAAAGGATTGCGTTGGAGATGAGAAGCTTGTCCTTCGGAATGCGGAGGATCCCGCTCGAAAGGACGATCAGCCCGTCCCGCCCGAGGCTTTCGATCGCCGGCCGGAGCCGCTCGTCCGGACGAAAGCCGAATCTCCCGGCGAACGACTCGAGATCGATTCCCTCGACGAGGCGGAGGCCGGCGGCCAGGGCTTCGCGGGCGGCCGATTCCGGATCCAGCTCGACGATTTCGGCCGGGGGGACGGCCCCGGCCGCCGTCCCCGCCCGCCATTCCTCGAAGCCGGCCGCGTTGCTCCAGCGCTTGGCTCCGATATGGGAGGCGGCCGACGGCCCCAGCCCGAGAAACGGCTCATAGCGCCAGTACTTGAAGTTGTGGCGGCATTCTTTTCCGGGAAGGGCGAAACTGGAAATCTCGTACCGGCGCAGGCCCGTCTCCGCCAACGCATCGGCCGCGCGCTCAAAGGCGTCGACGGCCGCGTCTTCATCCACGGGATGCTCCCGCAGGACCTTCTCCAACGGCAGGCCTTCGACGTTTTCAAGGAAATAGAGGGAGACATGGTCGGGCCGGAGAAGCCGGACGGCGTCCAGGGTCCGGTCCCAGGAACGCGGCGTTTCGCCCGGCACGCCGGCCATCAAGTCCAGGCTGAGGGAATCAAAGCCGGCGTCCCGGGCCCGCCGGACGAACGAAACGGTCCGGTCGGCGGACGCCGGGCGGCCGAGAACGCGGAGGACGCCGTCGTCGAAGGACTGGGCGCCGACGCTTAAGCGGGTGACGCCGGCCCGGATCCATCCGCGGAACCGGGCCGAATCGCTCCTCTCCTCGTTTTCCGGACCGGAGGGATTGGCTTCCAGGGTGAATTCAAGCGGCTGCAAGGGAAGCCGCCCGGCCAGGTCGTCCTTGAGACGGGCGACGTCGCCGGGATCGGCCAAGGACGGCGTTCCCCCGCCCAGATAGAGCGTGTCGAAGACGAGCGGCGTCTCGTGAACCGCCGAGCCCGCGACGGACCGGCCGGAGCGGAACAAGGCCGCTTCCGCGGCGATTCCTTTCCGCCAGGCTTCCACCCGGGGCCGGATTCCGGCCGTCTCCGCCGGGAGGCTGTAAAAATGGCAGTACGGACACTTCCGGCGGCAGAAGGGGAAATGGACATAGAGCCCGGCGGCCGCGGGCTTCACGCCGTGACGATTTCGAGAATTTCGTCCGGGGAATCGACAATGTAAGTGGGGTCATGGTCGGCCAGGAATTCCCGATGCTGGAAGCCCCAGCTGACGGCGATGACCGGAACGCGGGCTTTCCGGCAGGCCTCGATATCCCGGGCCTCATCGCCGACGTACATGACCTCTTCCCTCCCGACGTCCTCCTCCTTCATGACGTGCCGGAGGGCGCGCGTTTTCCCGAACAGGTTTTTCTCGGAGTGGATGAAATCGAACACCTCCAGCTCGCGGGCCTGGAGGAACTTTTCGACGTTTTCAGTCGAATTGGACGTCAGGATGCCCAACCGCACGCCGAGCGCTTTAAGCTCCAGGAGAACCTCCCGGATGCCGGGGAAAAGCCCCAACTTGTCGATTTCCCTTCCGAGCTCCTTTTGATAGTGCAGAAGGAGATACGGCAGCTTGGCCAGCGGGATCCGGTGCCGCCTGAGGATTTCCCGGCTCGACATGCCGCGCATGGCCTCGATCTCCGTTCGATCGAGCGGGGGAATCCCCAGGTCTTCATTGTACTTGTTGGCCAGGCGGACAATGGCCGCCAGCGTGTCGGCGATGGTGCCGTCGAAATCGAAAATGAGGGTTAGAGCTTTCCGCCGGGACGCCTTCGTCCCTTCTTCCCGGCGTCTGGCCATGTCCTTGGTCATCGGGATCTCTTTAGATTTCATTCATAAGAGCCGATTTTCTTTTTGTCAACCTTCGATCGTCTCTCTGACGAATCGCGCGGCGAGAACGAGAAGACGCGCCGACGGCGGGTTTTTCCCCTCGAATTTGACTTGAGTCCGCGCCATCCACTATAAGGGAGAAATCATGACGCGGCGGACGAGCGGAACAGCCTGGGGGATTCTCCTTTTCTGGGGAGCCGCCCTGGTCTTGAGCTTTCTCAATCTTTCCGGATACCTGATGAACGACGACGAGGGGACCTACCTTTACGCCGCCTGGCGGACCGGGCTCGGCGAAGTCCCCTATCGCGATTTCTCCCTTGTCCAGGCGCCGCTCGGCTTTTATCTGGGCGCCGCGGTTTTTAAGCTCTTCGGACCCGCCGTCTGGCCCGCCCGGGCTCTCTCCGTGCTCTTCCTGCTCGGCGCCGCCTTCCTTGTTTTCGAGTCCGCCCGCCGATTTCTAAAATTGAAAGCCGGCTTCGCCCTCGCCGCCGCCGGCGTTTTTCTCTTCAACAAGCATGTCTTTTTCCTCGGCCGCGCCTTCATGCCCGACGTCCCGATGATCTTTTTCGGCACGGCCGCGCTTTTTTTCGCTTTGCGGGCGGAAAGCTCCGGCCCGGATGGCGGTCGCGCGTCCCAGGCGGCCCTGCTGGCCGGAGTGATGGCCGGCTTGTCCGCCCTGGCCAAGATCAACGGCGTTCTGATTTTCGCCGGATATCCGGCGTTTCTTTTTCTCGAGGCCGTCCGGCGGCGGAAAACCTGGAAAACAGCGGCCTCCCGGGCCGCCTCGGCCGCCGCGGGATTCGCGGCTTCGTTCGCCGTTCCGTTCGGTTTTTTTCTCGTCTTCGTTCCCGGAACGTTCGACGCCGTGGTCGGGTTTCAAGCCGCCAGGGAGTCCGCCGCCTCCGTCCCTTTCATCCTTCAAGCCGGCCGCCGTATCGCCCACTTGAT
>JAAZPG010000430.1 GCA_012797375.1 Acidobacteriota bacterium | reverse complement strand
GCCCGGCTTGGTCCGACCGTAGAGACGCCGCCGCAGCTCCTGCTTTTTGCCTTTCAGGGCCCGGTCGATGGTTCGAGGACTGATCCGTAACATCTGCTCTTCCACAAAACGACTCGGAGCATACTTTTTCCGAATCGCCGGGAGCCAGAGCCGGAGGATGACTTTGAGCCGGACAGACCAAGGGCAGCCCGCTTCCTCCCAGACTTTTTGGATGACGTCCAGCGTCTCCCGCCGATAGAAGCGATTCCGCTTTCGGGGAGGTTTTGGCTTCATCCGGCGGCCGGTCTCAATCAAGTTGATCCGAGCAATGGCATATTTTCGATGAAAACCAGTCGCGGCGCAGACCTCGTCTAATATCCTCTTTTTTGAAGTTCTTGAGGCTTGACGATATCGTTTGGACATGGATTCCATGAGTTCCCTCCGGCTGTGAAGATCCATTCTCTGCCCTCCTCTCACCCTTCGGTAAGATTTTAGATGGCGCGATTCGGCTTCTTGCCCCGGCCGCGGCCCCGGCTTACAATGCCGTCATGGAATCCCGCCGCCCCCCTCGCCGTTGCCGAAATCCCTTTCCGACGGTCGACGTCATCATCGAGATCCGCGACGCCCGCGGCCGGGAAGGCATCGTCCTGATCGAACGGAAGAATCCCCCGCCCGGCTGGGCTCTGCCCGGAGGATTCGTCGAATACGGGGAATCGCTCGAGACGGCCGCGGTCCGGGAAGCTTGGGAGGAGACGTCGCTCCGCGTGCGCCTGGTCGAACAGCTGGGGACGTATTCCGATCCGGCCCGCGATCCGCGCCGCCACACGATTTCGACGGTGTTCATCGCCCGGGCCGAGGGAACGCCGGCCGCCCGGGACGACGCCAAGAACCTGGGGATCTTCACCCGCCGGGAGATCGACTTTCCCCTGGCCTTCGACCACGCCGAAATCTTGAAGGACTACTACGCCCGCAAGCGGCGCCTCAAAGCGAGATCCTGACCTTTAATCCGGAGACACAATACCAATTGCCCTAATTTCCAGGCCGGCCCGGCCGGAGGGCGGAAAACGAACACTGCGGGCGGGAAATGAGGGTAATTGGTATTGTGTCTCCTTAATTGACTAGAGGATGGCTTTTTCGGAACGGACGGACGCCCCGTAAAACAAGCCGGCCAGCCGGTCGAAATCCCCCGGATCGTCGGTCGTCCAAAATTCCCTCCGGCCGTCTTTCGTGCAGACTCCCTCGATCTCCGGATGGCGCATGAGATAATCCTTCAAGGCGGCCGCGACGAGCGGGCCTTGGGAAATCAGCTTGACCGCGGGCGGCAGGAACCGGGCGATCACCGGGGCAAGGAGCGGGTAATGCGTGCAGCCGAGGATGATCGTGTCGATCCCGGGATCGAGGGCCAGGAGGCGGTCGACGTGGCGGCGGACGAAGAATTCCGTCCCGGAGCCGTCCAGCTCGTTGTTTTCGACGAGCGGCACCCAGAGCGGGCAGGCTTCGGAATGGACGACCAGGTCCGGGAAGAACTTCACGATCTCGAGGGGGTAGGATTGGGACCGGACCGTTCCGGCGGTCGCG
>JAAZPG010000006.1 GCA_012797375.1 Acidobacteriota bacterium | reverse complement strand
GAGGGTGAAGAGCGCGAGGAGAACGGCCGCGGCCAGGTTGTAGGACGGCTGGCGGACGGCCTGGGGGATCGAGAAGATCAGGTTGGCCCGGCGCAGCTCCGCGCCGGTCAAGCCCGTCCGCTCGTTGCCGAACAGGAGGCCCGCCCGGGTCCCCGCCGGCAGGCCGCGGATCCGTCCGGCGGCTTCGTCCCAGTCCACGATGGTTTCGATCTTCCGCCGTTTCGCCGTGGACGCGGCGACGAAGTGAAGATCGTCCGTCGCTTCCTCGAGCGTCGGAAACAGGCGGGCCCCGGCCAGGATGTCGCCGGCGTGAACCGCGGTTTTCATCGCCGCCGGACCAAAACGCCGGACACCGACGAGTCGGAGCTCGGCGAATCCGGTGTTTTTCATCGCCCGGGCGGCCAGGCCGATATTTTCCGGATTTTCCGGACGGACGAGAACGACGGCCAGCTCGGGAAGCGCGTTTTTCATGGTCGACGGACGTCCTTTCAGGTTCCCATTATATGCTATAATGACTCCGATTTCCGATCCCGGATCTTTACGGAGCGTTCCGGAAGACGCCCGGCGGCAAAGGGAGCATCTCCGGTTCGGCGGTCCCGCGTCCGGGATATCTTTCGTCTCCCGGTTTCCTTGATCCATCGACCGCGGGACGCAAGGAGTGAATCCATGTGGTGGGAAGAAAAAACGATGCGGACGTTCCGCTGCCGGCTCCGGCAGCAGCCGGGAGTTCTCGGCCGGCTGCTCTCGGCGATCGGCGCGGCCGGGGGAGACATAGGAGAAATCCGCGTCCTCCGTCAAGGAACGACGCACGTCGAGCGGGACATCGTTGTCTTCGCCCTCGGCCCGGAGGCGATGGCCAAGCTGATCGCCGCGGCCGGATCCGTTCCCGACGTCGAGCTTCTCGAGGTCCGGGACGACGTCCTGGAGATGCACCAGGGCGGGAAGATCGCCATCCGCAGCCGGTACAAGATCGACAGCCTCGAGGTGCTCCGGCGCGTCTACACGCCGGGGGTGGCCGAAGTCTGCCTCCAAATCCGGGATCATCCCCGGCTCGTCCGCCGGTTCACGTCCATCCGTCATTTCGTGGCCATCGTCACCGACGGGACCGCCGTCCTCGGCCTGGGAGACATCGGGCCTCAGGCGGCCATGCCGGTCATGGAGGGCAAGGCCAGCTTGATGGAGACGTTCTGCGGCCTGTCCGGCGTCCCGATCCTTCTCGACACGAAGGACGTCGGCGATATCGTCGACACCGTGGCCGCGATCGCCCCGACGTTTTCGGCCATTCAGCTCGAGGACATCTCCGCCCCGCGGTGCTTCGACATCGAGGCCCGGCTCCAGGACCGGGTCGACATTCCGGTCCTCCATGACGACCAGCACGGAACAGCCACGGTGGTCGTCGCCGCCCTGATCAACGCGGCCAAGGCGGCCCGCAAGCCGCTCCACGACCGCCGCATCGGCGTCGTCGGGCTGGGCGCGGCCGGGATGGCCATCGGCAAGATGCTGATGTTCACGACGGGGAGGCCGGTTCTGGGAGCGGACCTTTCCAGCGAAGCCCTCCGCCGGTTCGAGGGATACGGCGGGACCGCTTCCGATCTCGAGGAGATCATGGCCGCCTGCGACGTCGTCGTCACGGTGACTGGAGCGGCCGGGCTGGTCAAGCCGGCCATGATCCGGCCCGGGCAGATCATTCTCTCGTTGTCCAACCCGGTTCCGGAAATCGATCCGGCCGCCGCCTTGAAGGCCGGAGCGGCCTTCGCCGCCGACGGCAAGGCCGTCAACAACGTCCTGGGCTTTCCAGGGATTTTTCGGGGGGCCGTGGACGCCGCCGTCGCCCGCATCACCGAAGACATGCTCCTGGCGGCCTCTCGGGCGATCGCCGACGCCGCGCCCGCGGGCGAGATCGTCCCCAGTCCGCTCGACCGGGGCCTCCACCGGAGCGTCGCCCGGGCCGTGGCCCGGGTCGCCCTGGAAAAGGGCTTGAACCGCGACGACTTGACCGGATATTTCGATTGATTGAACCGGCCCGCCGGCCTCGCGAGTCGAGAGGAAAACGGGTGCGGGGGGCGGACGAAGCCGTCCTGATCAGATCGCGAGCCCCGCGCAACCAAGCAGATGCGGTTCCATCGACCCGCCAGAAGATAAGAACTCATGATTAATTTTGCGAGGATGGAGATCAATTCGACTGTTTAAAAAGGAGACGCGTCTGCAAACCAAAGGCGCCGGCTCAAACAACGGTCCGGGTGGCGATGACGTCGACGCCCGTTCCGAGAACGTCGCGGATCAGGACGTCTCCCCGGCGGACCGGGATGGCGGGACGCAGTTTCGCGATTTCAGCCAGGACGGGGAAGATCATCTCCCGGGGGACGCGGCCGCTCAAACGGACGGCGGTCGTCCGGCCGTCCGTTCCGGCCACGGGGATGGAGGCGGCCAAGTTCCGCTTCGGCCGAAGGACTTCCTCCGAGGCGAAATCGAGTCCTTTGTCGCACTGGTGGCCGCGGACTTCAAGACGGCCGCCGGCGGTCTCGACTTCAAGCTCGCAGCCGAGCGGGCAGAGGAGGCACGTCAGCCGGTCAATCATGGGCCGAAACCTCAAGGTCCTCCTCGATCGCCGTTTTCACCATGATCCGCTGAAGCTCCGAGGGAAGGAGGCGGGGATATTTTCTCCGGAACAGCGTCGTTCCGCTCGACCGGCCGCAGACCTCGATCCAAACGTTCCGGCGCGGCTCCGCGACCCGGAAATGAAGGCCGGCTCCGGCCGTTCCGCGCCGGACGATCTGCGGCAGGACATACTTGATCCCCGCTCCGGCCGCGATCCCGGCCGGAGCCTCCCGGGCCGCGACGGCCCCCCGGGCGAACCGGG
This sequence comes from Acidobacteriota bacterium, assembly GCA_012797375.1. Lineage (GTDB taxonomy): Bacteria > Acidobacteriota > Aminicenantia > Aminicenantales > UBA4085 > JAAZPG01. The sequence continues at coordinate 1,116 of JAAZPG010000006.1, read as the reverse complement.
CGGCATTCTTCCCCGCTTCGAACCCCTCGAGGGAAGCCCCGTCGGCCACGTCGTGGATCTGGAGGACGTTGCCGCAGGAAAAAATCCCGGGAACCGTGGTCATGAACATCTCATCGACGACCGCGCCTCCCGTCGCCGGGCTGAGGACGACGCCGGCCCGCCGGGACAGCTCGTTTTCGGGAATGAGCCCGACCGAAAGAAGAAGCGTGTCGCAGGCGATCTCCCGCTCCGTCCCGGCCAAGGGCTTGAGGCGGTCATCGACCCGGGCGACGACCACGGACGAGACGCGCTCCCGCCCGCGGATGTCGATGACCGTCGTCGAAAGCTCGAGGGGGATCGAAAAATCGAACAAACATTGGCGGATGTTGCGCTCGAGTCCGCCGGCCCACGGCAGGATTTCAAAAACGCCCTTGACCCGCAGGCCCTCGAAGGTCAGGCGGCGGGCCATGATAAGGCCGATGTCGCCCGAGCCGAGGATCACGATCTCGTTTCCGATCCGGAGGTTTCGGAGGTTGACGAGGTTCTGGGCCGTTCCGGCCGTCCAAACGCCGGCCGGCCGGTCGCCGGGAATCTCGATCATGTCCCGGGTCCGTTCGCGGCAGCCCATGGCCAGGACGACGGCCTTCGCCCGGACGAGGCCGTACCCGCCGCGGGAATTCACCCGCATCGTCCGGCCGGCCGCCAGGTCGAGGACCATCGCCCCCGTTTCGACCACGATTCCCTCCCGGACCGCGTCCTCGGCCAGGCGCTCGGCGTACTCCGGGCCGGAGATCGATTCGTTGTACAAGACCAGTCCGAATCCGTCGTGGATGCACTGGTTGAGGATTCCTCCGAGACGATCGTCCCGCTCGAGAAGGAGGACCCGGGCCCCGGCCCTCCGGGCTCCGAGAGCGGCGGCCAGCCCGGCCGGCCCTCCTCCGATGACCGCGACGTCGACGTCCCGGATCACGGCTTGATCCTTCCGAAGACGAGGCGGGATGATCCGCCTTTCTTGGTGATGTCCTCCGGTTTCAGCCCTTCGGCCTGGAGAATCCCGATGATCCGGGGAGTGCAGAACCCGCCTTGGCAGCGGCCCATGCCGCAGCGCGTCCGTCTTTTGATCGCGTCCATCGAACG
>JAAZPG010000429.1 GCA_012797375.1 Acidobacteriota bacterium | reverse complement strand
GGCGAATCCGGGTTTTCAATCCCCCCCGGCCCCCCCGCCAGTCCGGAAAATCTCGGTACGTTTCCCGGGTCGCGAGATAGACGTCCGCTTGACGGGCCTTGAGAAGCGGCCCGAAAGAGGCATCCTCCCAGACAAGAGCGCGCGGCCCGGCCGATCCCTTTTCGATCACGGAGAATCCGGCTTTTTTCGTCCATTCGCCGTATGTTCCGAAGTAGAGCGGGCGGGAGAGGTCGATGCCTTTTTCCTCGGAGTCGAGGCGTTGGCGCCGGTACCGGATGCCCTCCTTACGGCCGTTGCCGGTGAGGTTGAGGCCGGGCCCGCCTTGAACCGGGACGGACCAGACGTCCCAGCCGTCCGACAGCAGGACGGCCCGGGAGTCCTTCGTCCAGCCGACGGGGGGGTCGGGCGGATCAATTTCATTGTGATCGTCGTCCTCATTGACGAAATCGGCCGGAACGCCCCGGGTGATCGGCCGGGACGACGCGGCGGCCATGTCATAAACGAAATAAACGCCGCCGGCGTAATGGAGAAATTTCGTCCCGTCGGGTGATGGCAGGGCGGGCCAGCGGTTTTTCCTCAAGGCCGGGGTCCGTTTTCCGGAAGCCATGTCGATCACGAAAAGGTCCTCGTACCGGCGGCCGTCGAGAGTGCCGTCCAGCTCATATTCCCGGATGTCCCGGCCGAGGGCGAAACGGTCCTTCGGCGCCGGACGGACGTCGCGGAGGTCTTCGTCGGCCAGGCGGATAAACTTGTTTTCCTTGACCCGGTAGGCGGACAGGTAGCTGAAATTCTTGTCCGTCTCGGCTTCGACCCGCTGCTGGGATTGGAGCCGCGCGTCCTGGAAGTGCCAGAGGACGAGGTCCGGAATGTTCTCGTCCGGCTCCTCGGCGGATTTCGCCGCCGCGTCCGGCCCCGACCCGGCCGCGGCGCTTTTCTTTTTAGGCGCGTGAATGCCGAACAGGAGAGCGTCCAGGTGTTCCGTCCAGCGCGGGGTTCGGTTCGGGCTGATCGTCAGGCCCGCGGGGAAGCTCTTGTCGTCTTGCGGGTCATAGGCGTGCTTTCTCGGGCCGCCCGCCGGAAAAGTGAAGCCGAGAACGCTGAACAGCTTGTCCTCGAAATCCTTGTCTTCCCGGCCTTTGAGGCAGGCCAGGGCCTCGCCGTTTTCCGTCCAGGAGAGGCGTTGGTAGGCCGCCTTGCCGGAGTCGAGAACCGCGAGAACGCCGGAGGCCATGTCGCGGAGAAGGAGCCCGTTGCCGGCCTGCCCGAAGGCGTCGACGAGGAGAGCCAGCCGGGCGCCTTTCTTGTCGAAGGCAAACTCGCTCACGTTGCCGAGAACGAGCTCCCGGCCGGTGGCCAGTTCGCGGAGGATGAGGTCGGAGCCGGTCGCTTTATCCTTTTCCTTGGCCTGTCCCTCCGGGGCGGTCTTGTGAAGGGCGATCCAGGCCGGGTTTTCAGCCGGGAAGGAAAACGACTTGATGTTATCGTAGGCGGTTTTCTCCCCGGTGGCCAGGTTCACGACGGCCGCGCCGGCGGAGAGGGGAGCGTGTTCCCTCCGTCGGCGCCGGGCTTCCTCGGGCTCGGGATTGACCGCGAAGGCGCCGAAGGCGCCGTCGGCCGAAAGCGCGACT
>JAAZPG010000428.1 GCA_012797375.1 Acidobacteriota bacterium | reverse complement strand
TCCGCCTCCCGCGTTTCCCGGATGAGGATTTCGAGGATGGTTTCCACGTCAGCACCCCGTGGCGGCGATCAACTCATCGAGCTTCCGCCGGGCGGCGCCGGTGTCGATCGCTTTTTCGGCCGCGGCGGCGGCCTCGGCCGGGCCGGGTTGAAGGCCGGCAAGGTAAATGACCGCGGCGGCGTTCATCACGGCCGCGTTCCGTTTCGGTCCCCTCTCCCCGTCGAGGATGCGGAGGGCGATCTCGGTGTTGATTTTGAGGCTTCCTCCCTTGAGATCGCTTTCCCGGCAGGGTTCGAATCCGAAATCCCGGGGGTGGATATCCAGGAGGCGGATCCAACCGTCCCGGATTTCCGCCGCCCGCGTCAAACCGCCGAGCGTGATTTCGTCCAGCCCGTCGAACCCGTGGACAACCAAGGCTCTGGACGTTCCGAGACGGGCCAGGGTTTCGGCGATCCGGGGAACGAGGTCCTCGGAGTAGACGCCGATGAGCTGGCGGTCGGCCCCGGCCGGATTGGCCAACGGCCCAAGGATGTTGAAAATCGTCCGGATGCCCAGGTCGAGCCTGACCGGAACGGCGTGCTTCATCGAGGCATGGAACTTGGGCGCGAAGAGAAAGGCCAGTCCGATTTCGCGAAGGGCTTTTTCCATGACCTCGGCCGGGGCGGCGATATTGACGCCCAGGGCTTCGACAAGGTCGGCCGACCCGCACCGGGAGGTGATGGAGCGGTTTCCGTGCTTGGCCACGGTCGCGCCCGCCCCGGCGGCGATAAAAGCGGCGCAGGTGGAGATGTTGAACGTCCCGCTCCCGTCGCCTCCCGTTCCGCAGGTATCGATTACCGGGCGGCCTTCGGGTTTCCGGACGGGCGCGGCTTTCCGGCGCAGGGCGCGGGCGAATCCGCCGATCTCGGAGACCGATTCTCCCTTGCCGGCCAGGGCGGTCAAAAGGCCGGCGATTTGGGCGGGAGTCGCATTTCCGGAGGCGATTTCCTCCATCAACGTTTCGGCCTCTCCCATCTCCAGATCTTGGCCGGCGGACGCCTTGCGGATGGCCGCCCGGATCAGGGACGGACGGGGCCGGGGATTGAGGAAATTGGCCAGGATTTCGATTCCCCTGTCCGTGCCGATGGATTCGGGATGAAACTGGACGCCGTCGAGGCTCCAGCGCTTGTGGCGGATGCCCATGATTTCCCCGTCCTCGGTCCAAGCCGAAACATCGAGCTCGGAGGGGAGCGAGCTCCGGTCGACGGCCAGGGAATGATAGCGGATCGCCCGAAACGGATTTTTCATCCCGCTGAAGATCCCCTTGCCGTCATGATAGATTTCGCTCTCCTTGCCGTGGCAGAGCGCCGCCGCCCGGACGATGGACCCGCCGAGAGCGGCTCCGATCGCCTGGTGGCCGAGGCAGATCCCGAGGATCGGAATTTTCCCCTGGAACGCCCGGACGGCCTCCATCGAAATCCCGGCGTTTTCGGGCCGGCCGGGCCCGGGCGAGATGATCAGGTGGCTGGGCCGGAGGCGGTCGATCTCCTCGGCCGTGACGGCGTTGTTCCGGCGGACCTCGACCTCATGCCCCAGCCTGCGGACGTATTGAAAGATGTTGTAGGTGAACGAATCGAAGTTGTCGAGAAGAAGGATCATGTCAGTCTCCCTCGGCCCCGGCCCGTTCGATCGCGGCAAACAGGGCCTCGGCCTTGTGTTCCGTCTCCCGGAATTCGTTCTCGGGTACCGAATCGGCGACGATGCCGGCCCCGGCCCGAAAGAACGCCGTCCGTCCTTTTTTGAGGATGGTCCGGATGGTGATGCATGAATCGAAGTTCCCGTTGAAACCCAGGTTGAAGACCATGCCTCCGTAGAAGTCGCGGCGGCGGCCTTCGAGCTCGGAGATGATCTCCATCGCCCGGATCTTGGGCGCGCCGCTCAGGGTTCCGGCTGGAAAAACAGCCCGGATGACATCGAAGACGTCCCGGGACTCGTCCATCTCCGCTTTCACGGAAGAGACGAGGTGCATGACATGGGAGTAGCGCTCGACGGCCATGTAATCGACCACATCGACGCTGCCGGGACGGGCGACCCGCCCGAGGTCGTTTCTGGCCAGGTCGACGAGCATGATATGTTCGGCCTTTTCCTTGGCGTCGGCCAGGAGCTCCTTGGCGAGTCGATCGTCCTCGGCCACCGTCCCGCCCCGAGGCCTGGTTCCGGCCAAGGGCTTGACCAGCATTTCCCGGCCTTGCACCCTGACCATGACCTCGGGAGATGAGCCGGTCAGGGCGAAGGCGCCGAAATCGAGGAAAAAGAGATAGGGGGAGGGATTGATCATCCGGAGCGCCCGGTAAACGGCGAAGGGATGCGCGTCCGTGTCTACGGAAAACGCGCGGGAGAGAACGACCTGGTAGGCGTCGCCGGCCCGGATCAGGTCTTGGCAGGTCAGGACGTTGCGGAGGAACTCGTCCCTGTCGGTATCCAGCCGGAGGACCGGCCTCTTCTTCCGGACGGGCCGCGGCTGGGCCGGAATCCGACCGGCCAGAAGACTTTCCATGGCCCCGATGCGGTCCGCGGCGGCGGCATAATCATTTTCCGGGTCTTGTCCCGGAAAAACCGAGGCGATGATGAAGATCGAACGCTTCACCGAATCGTAGACCAGGACCATTTCGGGAACGACCAGGCAGGCGTCCGGGATCGGCCCGTCTGCCCCCGCCGCTGGGATATTTTCGAAGTATCCGACGGTTTCATAACCGAGATACCCGATTCCTCCGCCCCAAAAAGGGGGGAGATGTTCATAGCGGGGGGCTTTCAACCCGGCAAAAAAACGCCGCACTTCCTCCAGGGGGTCGGGCAGGGATTTTTCCGTCACGGATTCCCTCCCGTTGCCGTTCGGTCCGCGGACCTCGACCTTCCGCCCGGTGACGGTGATCCCGCATTTTCGACCGCAGGCGATGATGGAAAAGCGTCCGACGTGCTCTCCGCGCTCGATCGATTCGAGCAGAAACAGGCCCCGGCTTTTGAGAAACAGGGAGAGAGGGGTTTCGAAATCGGCCGGGATTTCCTTGCTGACGGGAACGACGGAATATTCCGCGGCGTCCCGCAAAAATGCTTTTTTTTCGGGAATGAGCATAAGGGTCCTCCTTTGGAATCGGAAAAAATAACCGGAAAGAAGAAAGCGGGAAAATATTTATGGGCGGGAAGCCGCCCATCGACGCCCCCGGCCGGAGCGGTTCGTCCAGACCCGGGGGATCCGCTGTTCCAGGAGGAGCAGGCCGGCGAAAACAACGGCCGCGGCCGCCTCGACGATGACCGGGAGCCTCAAGGCGAAGCAGGCGTCATGCCGGCCGCCGATGCGCAGGGAGCCCGTCCGGCCGGTTTTCCGGTCGAGGGTTTCCTGCGGGAGGCCGATGGACGCGGGCGGCCGGGCCGCCACGCGGAAGCAGACCGGGTTGCCGTTGCTGATCCCGCCGTTGATTCCGCCGGCGTTGTTGGTCCGGGTCTTGCCGTCGGAGGCGATCAAGGGGTCGTTGAAATCCCTCCCGCGCATCGAGGCGGCGGCGAATCCGCGGCCGAATTCGACTCCCTTGATTCCCGGAACGGCGAACAGGATATGGGCCAGCAGCGATTCCAGCGAGTCGAAAAACGGCTCTCCCAGCCCCGGCGGGACGGGGGCAGCCGTGCATTCGACCAGTCCGCCGATCGAATTGCGCTCCCGGGCGGCCTGGGACGCGGCCGCGGCGGCGTCCGCCTCTCCTCCGGCCGAGACCAGTCGGGCGGAAATCCGCATCGGCCGAACGAGCTTCTTGGCCGCGACGCCGGCCGCGACAAGTCCGAGAGTCAACCGTCCGGAAAAATGACCTCCGCCGCGAAGATCCTGGTTTTCGCCGAATTTGACCCCGGCGGCAAAATCGGCCTGCCCGGGACGGGGAACCCGGCGGAAGCGGGCATAATCGCCGGAACGGGTATCCGCGTTGGCGAAACTGACGACGACCGGAGCGCCCGTCGTCCTGTTCCGGCAGACGCCGCTCAGGATCTCGGGGATGTCGGTTTCGCGGCGGGCGGTGGTGCCAGGGGCGCCGCTTTTCCGGCGCGCGAGATCCGGCCGGAAATCCTCCGGACGAAGGGGAAGACCGGCCGGACAGCCGTCGAGGACGACGCCGACGGCGGGTCCGTGGGACTCGCCGAAAAGATGAAGGCGGAAAACGCGACCGAAGCTATTCATGGATGTCTCCTCCGAGTCGTCTCAAGTCTTGAAAAAACAGGGGATAGGATTTTGCGACGCAGGCGCCGCCCGATAGGCGGACCGGCTCGCGTGCGCCGAGCGCGGCGATGGCGGCGGCCATGGCGATCCGGTGGTCTCCATGGGCGTCGATTTCGCCGCCGCCGAGGCTCGTTCCGCGGATTTCCATCCAGTCTCCGTCGCGCCGGATGTCTCCGCCGATCCGGCCGAGCTCCCGGACAAGGACTGTGGCCCGGTCGCTTTCCTTATGGGCCAACCGGGACGCGCCCTTGATCCGGGTCGTACCCGGGCAACGGCAGGCCAGGGCGGCCAGGGCCGGGAACAAATCGGGCGAATCGGCGGCGTCGAAGACAAAGCTCCGGAGCCTGCCCGGCTCCACGGTCAAGGTGTTCCCCTCCCAGGAAAGCCGGGCTCCGCAAGCGTCCAGCGCTTCGAGCATTTTGACATCGGCTTGGCGGGAATCGCGGCGGAGGCCGCGGACGGAGATTTTCCCGTCGACCGCGGCGGCCGCGAGCCAGGCCGAAGCCCCGCTCCAGTCCCCTTCGATTTCGATATCAGCCGGGCGGAAGGATTGGCCGGCTTCGACCCGGAAAGTCCGGTAGGATTCGTGATCGACGCGGACGCCGAATCCCCGGAGGACCTCGAGGGTCAGGTCGACGTAAGGCCGGCTTTTCAAATCGGAAATCTGAAGCAGGCTTGACCTTTCGGCTTTTGGCAGGGCGGTCAGAAGCCCGGAGAGGAATTGGGAGCTGACCGAGCCGTCCACGTCCGCCTCGCCGCCGCGAAGCGGTCCCCGAACCTCGAGCGGCGGAAATCCTCCGTCGGTCCGGACGACGACCCCGAGCCGGCGCAGGGGAGCTTCGATCATGCCCATCGGTCTTTGGCGCAGCGACCCCCGGGCCGAAAGCACGATGGCCCGGCTCGAAAGCGCGGCGACGGCCGAAAACAGGCGGAGGCAAAGACCGGCTTCGCCGCAATCGATGTCCGGCATCCGGGGATTGAAACCGCCCCGGATTCGGATGTCCGGCCCGGAATCTTCGACCTCGGCGCCCAGGGCCCGGACCGCCCGGAGGGATGCTTGGGCGTCGTCACAAAGGCTCGGACGGCGAAGGACGGATGTCCCCTCGGCCAGGAGCGCGGCGGCCGCGGCCCTCTGCATGTGGCTTTTCGAGGGCGGAGCGTCCACGGCCCCTTCAAGGCGCGAGGAACGGATCGATTTCGCTTCGGATGTCATCGGCGGTCTCCTGGACATGTTTGATGTTGAAAGCGACAAGGTCGGCCGTCAGGGCGTAGGCGGTTTTTCTTTCGGTAAACAGCCGGAGGAGGTCCTCCCGGCGATCTTGCCAGAGAGGCCTGCTTCCGTTTTTTATTCGCTCGGCCGTCCGGGCGAGCGGCGTATAGAGCCAGACCACCCAACCGTGACGTTTCATCTCCGCCCGGGAGGCGGGATCGCAAACCGCGCCGCCGCCGCAGGACAAAACCAGCGATTCGACGCCGGTGAACCGGCCGACGGCTTCCCGTTCCAGGGCCCGGAAGCGGGCTTCTCCCCGGCGGGCGAAAATTTCGGACACGGTCATTTGTTCCCGCTCCTCGATCCACTCGTCGGTGTCGAGAAAAGCGTAGCTCAGGCTTTCGGCCAGGCGCCGGCCGATTGTCGTTTTTCCGGAACCCATGAACCCGACCAGGACGATCCCTTTCTTTTTCTCCGGGACGCGGGCCGAAAGACCGGGAAGAAAATCCTCTTCGGGCAGGGGCGCCTCTTCCGGCCGGAGGCCGTTCATCAGAAGGAAAGCCGCGACTCCTTGACGGAGAAGCCATTCCGTTCCCGGGATGTAGCGGCATCCCCGGTCGCGGGCGGCGGCTTCCAGGGGCGCGTTCCGGTAATCGGCGTCGAGGATCGTCGTTCCCGGCCGGAGCCGATCGATCGGAAAAAGCGCCGGAGAGGCGGGGATCGTATTGATGAGCAGGCGAAGGCCGGACAGGGCCGCCGGCAGCTCCTCCCAGGGAAGCGAGGCGCATCCCATGGATTCGGCCAGTAATTCCGTTTTTTCCTTCCCTCGATTGATGACCGTGACGAAGGCGTTTTCCGCTTGCATCGCCCGGACCGCGGCCCGGCCGGCTCCTCCGGCGCCCAGGACGAGAACTCGTTCGCGGCGAAGGGGGATTCCGGATTTTTTCAGGGCTTCGGCGATTCCCCGGGTATCGGTATTGAACCCGCGGAGACCGCCGGTCCCGGCCAGGATGGTGTTGACGGCGCCGGTCGAAACCGCCGAGTCGTCCAACCGGTCCAGCAATGGAAACAGCGATTCCTTAAACGGGGAGGTGGCGTTCATCCCCTTGAATCCTGCTTCCCGCATGAGCGTCAGAATGTCTTCCGGCCCGTCGGCCCTGACCCTGAGATAAGCGGCGTCGACGCCAAAGCGGGCGTAAAGCGCCCGGTGAATTTCCGGGCTCAAGCTGTGAAGGATGGGACGCCCGGCCACGCCGAAGAGCTTCATGATGTCCTCCCCTGAAGAAGGAGCTCGACGGCTTTCATGGACTTTCTGTCGAGTTGGCCCGGAGCGGTTTCCCGGCCTTTCCCAGCCGCGGCGAAGGTGAAGGGCGCGCCTAAAAGCGTTGCGGCGACCCGGGTCCAGCTTCCCGCGGGCCCCATGGCGAAGGCGAGCAGAGATTTCCCCCTTTCGTCCTTCCGGTCGTAGAGAGAGACGAGCCGGGCGCAGTCTGAGGGCGTTCGGGCCAGGCAGGCGATTTTCACGACGTCGGCCCCGGCCCGGACGTACTGGTCGATGACCCGTTCCATCAGGCTTCGGGAGGGCGTTCCTCGAAAATCATGATAGGAAAAGATCAGCCGGCACCCGGCCCGGCGGGCTTCAGCTTTGATGTAATCCCGGAATCCGGGGGATTCCCGTCCGTCGACATCGACATATGAGGCTCCGGCAGAGACGGCCTCCGCGAGCCGTTCCCTGCGGATAGGATTCGAAAGCCGTCCGGGACGGCAGGCGGCGATCAGCGTTTTCGGCCGGGAAAAAATTTTTCGGATTTCCACCGCGGAAAAGGAATTCAGGTCGAGGCGGATCTCAGCGCAGTCGACCGTTCGCAAGAGACGGAGGCAAGCGGAGAAAGACGTTTTACCCACGCTGACACAGATCATGGAATCCTCTCTCCATTTCCTCCCGACCGACGCCGGCGACGACTGCTTTTCCCAGGCGTTCCAGCAAGACAAGATCGACCCGGTTCCCTGCCTTTTTCTTGTCCTGGAGAAGGGCTTGGCGGATGTCCGGCCAGGCGCCGTGCGGACGAACGGGGAGGCCGAACCGTTCGATGAGCCGGATCAGCCGGTCGGCGTCCCTTTCGGCCAATCCGCTCCGGCGCACCGAAAGCCGGGCCGCGGCGGCCATGCCGATGGAGACGGCTTCGCCGTGGCGGATTCCGGACGCCCGCTCCAGGGCATGGCCGAGGGTGTGGCCGAAATTGAGCACCCGCCGGCGGCCCGCTTCCAGCTCGTCTGCGACGACGATGTCCGTTTTCACCCGGACGGCCGCGACGACGGCGCATCTCACGGCTTCGCGATCCCTTTCGAGAAGACGGTCGGCGTTTTTCTCCAGGAACCTGAACAATTCGATATCGGCGACGGCGGCGGCCTTGATCACTTCCGCCAGGCCGCATGTCCATTCCCGGCGGGGGAGCGTCTCGAGAAATTCGGGGGAGGAAAAGACGAACCGCGGCTGGGCCGTCGTGCCGATCAGGTTTTTATATCCGAGAAAATTGGAGCCGTTCTTGCCGCCGATCGCGGCGTCGACCTGGGCCAAGAGAGTCGTGGGAACGAAGGCAAAGGGAAGGCCGCGCATGAACGTCGCCGCGGCGAATCCCGCCAGATCGCAGACGATCCCGCCGCCGACGGCCACGACCAGCGAGGAGCGGTCCAGGCCGTGATCGAGGAAGGACAGGTAGAGGCGCCGGACCGAGGCCTGGGTTTTCCGCTTTTCTCCTCGAGGAAGGGTGATCCGGGGGAATCGAGCCGGGAGACTTCGGCCGTGGAGCGACTCGACGACGGGATCGCAGACGAAAAGGACTTTCCCTGAACCGGGAAGCCATGCGGGGAGTCGGGCGATTTTCGCTCCCAGGATGATCCGGCTTCGGCGGGGCGGGGGAGAAAACTCAAGGTCAAGGATCTCAGTCGGCATCGAGTCCTCCTTGTTCTAACATGAAGCTCCTCAGGGACCGGATTTTCCCGGCCAGCGTCCGGAACTCTCCCGTCGAAAGCGTCTGGTCCCTGTCGCTGACCGCTTCTTCGGGCCGATAATGGACTTCGAGCATCAGACCGTCGGCCCCGGCGGCCGTCGCCGCCAGGCTCATGGCCGGAATGAGGCTGGATTTTCCCGTGCCGTGGGACGGGTCGACAATCACCGGAAGATGGGAGATTTCCCGGACGGCGGGAACCATGCTCAAGTCCAGGGTGTTTCGGGTGTAGGTTTCGAAGGTCCGGATCCCCCGCTCGCAAAGGATGACCCGGGGATTTCCTTCGGCCAGGATGTACTCGGCGCAATTCAGCCATTCGGCCAAGGTGGAATGGAACCCGCGCTTGAGAAGGACCGGGCGGCCGCTTTTCCCCGTTTCCTTGAGGAGGGAGAAATTCTGCATGTTGCGGGCTCCGATCTGGAGGACGTCGGCGTATTCGCCGACCCAGCCGGCGTCCCGAGGATCGATCACCTCGGTGACGACGGGCAATCCCGTTTCCTCCCTGGCCTTGGCCAGGATTTGCAGTCCCCGGAGGCCCAATCCCTGGAAGGAGTAAGGGGAGCTTCTAGGCTTGAACGCCCCGCCCCGGAGCATGTCGGCCCCGGCTTCCTTCACCTCCCGAGCCGTCGTGATCGTCTGAGTCTCGTTTTCGACCGCGCAGGGTCCGGCGATCAGGAGGAAATCCTTCCCGACCTCGACCGGCCCGACCGGAATGCGGGTTCTTCGGCCGACGGTCCGGGCCAGGCCGTAAAGATTCGCGCTGTTCATGGGTCCTCCTCATCGGGATTTCTCCGGGGGCAAAACGGAATGCGGCCCGGATTGAAAAAAGGGGTGGGTGGGGGTGTGAGTCTTTAGGCGGCGGGGACCGCCCAGAAATAGAAGAAAGAGAAAGCGGCGGCGCACGGGCGCATATCGAGTCCGGTTCCGCCGTCAAAAATCATGGCGGCTTTTTATCATGGTCCGGCCGGGGTTGTCAAATCGAGCGGGCCGGCGCTTTTTCTTGACTTGGACGGGGCCAACGAGGAAAATGTCCCCTCCGGGCCGGAGGACCCGCCCGTCATGGCTTATGATTTCATCTTCAAGCCGTTCGAAAACATGTCGCCCGAGGATTACGCCGCGGTCGGATTCAAGTCGGGGCTGGAGATCCACCAGCAGCTTCTGACCGGCCGGAAGCTGTTCTGCCGCTGCCCCGCCGGCCGCTATAGCGACGTCTATCACGCCGAAATCCTCCGCCACATGCGCCCCACCCTCTCCGAGCTCGGCGAGTACGACGGCACGGCCTTGATGGAATTCAAGACCAAGAAAGAAATCATCTACCGGATCAACCGGGAGAGCGTCTGCACCTACGAGATGGACGACACGCCGCCGTTCATGATCAACGAGGAGGCCTTGGACATCGCCCTGGCGATCGCCATGCTCTACGACTGCGTCATGGTCGACGAGCTCCACATCGCCCGGAAACAATACCTGGACGGGAGCATCCCGACGGGCTTTCAGCGGACGACGATCGTCGGCGTGGACGGGCGGATCGATTTCAACGGCCGGGACATCCGGATCGTCCAGCTGGGACTCGAGGAGGACGCCTGCCGGGAGGTCAGCGACATCGGCCACCGCCGGGTCTACAAAACGGACCGCCTGGGGATGCCCCTGATCGAAACGGTCACCGGCCCCGACATGCGGACTCCCCAGGAAGCGGCCGCGGTCGCCCAGATTCTCCGCCGGATCGTCCGGTCCACCGGCCGCGTCCGGACGGGGATCGGGGCGGGCCGGGAGGACGTCAACGTCAGCGTAACCGGCGGGACGCGGGTCGAGATCAAGGGAGTCCCCCGGATTCCCCGGATTCCCCGCTTGACTTACCATGAGGCCATGCGCCAATGGAACCTTCTCCGGCTGCGGGAGGAGCTCGTCCGGCGGAGCGTGACGACGGCTTCCTTCGCCTCTTCCATCGAGGACGTGACCAAGCCGCTCAAGCGGACGCGCTATACGCCGATCGAGGCCGCGGTCAAGGCCGGGATGATCGTTTGTGGAGTCCGCCTCAACGGCTTCGCCGGCCTTCTCCGCTGGCCGACGCAGACGGATACATATTTCAGCCAGGAAATCTCCGACCGGGTCCGGGTCATCGCCTGCTTGACGGTGCTTCCCAACATCCTCCACTCCGACAGCCCCGGGGAATCGCTGTCCAGCTCGGAGTGGACGGCGGTGAAGAAGGCGCTCGGGGCCCGGGACGAGGACGCCGTGGTCGTGGTCTGGGGAGGGGAGGCCGACGCCCGCCTCGGGGCCCAGGAAATCGCTGCCCGGGCCCGGGAGGCGACGATCGGCGTGCCTTCCGAGACGCGCCAGGCCCTTCCCGACGACACGAACGGTTTCGAGCGCATCCTTCCCGGGCCCGACCGGATGTACCCGGACACCGACCTTCCGCCTAAAAAGATCGGTCCGGGGCGGCTCAAGGCGATCCGGGCCTCGCTTCCGCCCTCCGTCCAGGAGCGGGAGCGGTGGTATCGGCGGCTCGAGGTGCCGGCTGATGTCGTCGAATGTCTTTCCTTTTCGCCGGCCGCCCGGTTGTTCGAAACCGCGGTCAAGGAACACGCGGTC
>JAAZPG010000427.1 GCA_012797375.1 Acidobacteriota bacterium | reverse complement strand
CGGGATCGACGATCAAGCCGGCCGGCCGCCAGCCTGAATCCGTCAGGACCTTGACCCGGACCCCGGAAAAAACGCGAAAGAGAAACCAAAACCGCCCGGCATAAGCCGGATCGCCGTTCATCCGCTGGATCCAGGAGAGCGCGTCCAGTCCCTGCGATCCCAAGACCAGGTCATAGAACAGGAGCGTGCTTAAAAGCGTGTTCCGCAGGCGGAGGAGAAGCTTCACGGAGGACGCCCCGGGGGGGATTTTCAATTTCACGTCCAGATGATCGAAGAAGGGTCCTTCCTTCAGGCGCTCGACAAGGGATTGAGGGCTGCGGCAGGCGCGATCATCGGCTTCGGCGACCGCGGGGAGGACGTCCTCGCCCAGGCTGTTTCGGGCCTCAAGCGGCGGAAGGAACCTGCGGAAGAGCACCAACCGGTTGTTCGAATCCGGGAAGACCCTGGTCCCCAGGGGATGGACGACGGCCAGCGGTCGAAGCCAATTGATCCGGTGGGACTCGAGGGCTTCGTTGGTGAGGCGCATTTCGAAGGGTCGTCCCGGGGGACCGGCCGAGCCGGCCAGGAAATCCAAGTCGTCGGATTCCGCGAGGCGTCCGACGCTGAAGGAAAACAGCTCGGCGGCGAGCTTGAATTCGCCGCCGTCCTCCGTATAGACGGTCGGACACGATCCGAAACAGCACTTGGGACAAGACAAGCAATAGAGGGAGGAGAAAACGAGGGGAACGGCCGAGACGTTCAGGATAACCGTTCCGACGATTTCCGCCGTCGTCAATTTTTCATCATAATAGGCCATGGCCGCGACACGGTCCAATGGAATTTCGACCGGCTCGAGATCCGGGGCGGCCGGCTCCCCGGGAACAAATCGCCGGCCTTCGCCGTGGATCGCGGTTTCGCCGGCGGTGAATCCCGACGGGAAGAGAATAATCGTCCCGTCCCGCAGGAAAACCTTGGCCGGAGCGGCGACGGGCTTATCGCGCTGAATCCCGTAGGGAATCACCGATTCGACGTGCTTGCTTGGAAAATAGCAGGCCGCGAAGAAAATCACGCCGGTTGGAACAATCCCGCGGCCGGCCGGCGCAACGCCCGCCGGTTATCGCCGGTTGCCGAAAAAGGCATTTCTCCTCCCCTGCACTGAGAAAAACCTCAAACCCTGGCCGGCTTTTTTTTCAACCGGATCATTCCCTCGTTAATTCGAAGATAAAAGCCGGATAACTCAAAGTCAAGAGGAGCGTCCGGCAAGTTGTCAACGATCAATAAAATCTGAACGTCCGGGCGATCGTCCTCCGGCGGGAAGGTTCCCTGAAACACACCTCGGCTGTTTTTCCAGCAATCCGATGAAGCGGTTGATCCGGAGGAGGGATTCATCCGGTCCCCGGCCTCGAGCGCGGTTCCCCTCAGCTCTCCTTCTTTAAGACAACCGGTTCCCCAAGATTCGTTTTAAATGCAAACGGCGATTCGCTTTTAAAAACCGCCGGCGGATCGCCAAAATCCGAGATCAGTGAAGCGGCCCGGCGGCTTCCCGGGCGATCCGGACCAGTTCCCCGTTCCGGACCGATTCCCTGACCTTCTCGAGGTCGGGCTTGAGGTAGCGGTCCCGGGCCAAGTGGGGCATCGTTTTCCGGATCGCGGCGTGGACCGCGGCCACGCCTTTTCCCGGACGAAGCGGCGCGTGGAAGTCCAGGGCTTGGGCCGCCGAGACAAGTTCGATGGTCAGAACCCAAAGAACGTTTTCAAAAATCCGCCGGGCTTTGCGGCAGGCGATGGTCCCCATGGAGACATGGTCTTCCTGGTTGGCGCTGGTCGGGATGCTGTCCACGCTGGCCGGATGGGCCAGGACCTTGTTTTCGGAGACGAGACTGGCGGCCGTGTACTGGGAGATCATCAGGCCGCTGTGGAGCCCTCCCTGTTCGGCCAGGAAGGCCGGCAGGCCGGAAAGCGCGGGATTGAGCATCTGCTCGATCCGGCGCTCCGAGATATTGGCCAGCTCGGCCAGGGCGATGCCGGCGTAATCGCCCGCCAGGGCCAGCGGCTGGCCGTGGAAATTCCCTCCGGAAATAACCCGGCCGTCCTCGGCGAAGATGAGCGGGTTGTCGGTGACCGCGTTCATCTCGATCTCGACGACGCCGGCCACATGCCGGAGGGCGTCCCGGCTGGCCCCGTGGACCTGGGGCACGGCCCGGAGGGAGTAGGCGTCTTGGACCTTGGGGCAATCGGCGTGGGAATCGCGGATCTCCGAACCAGCCAGAAGCCGCCGGAGGTTTTCCGCGGTCTCGACGGCCCCTGGATGAGGCCGAAGGCCGGTGATCCGCTCGTCGAAAGGCGAAGGGCTTCCCTTGAGGGCTTCCACGCTCATGGCCGCGGCGATATCGGCCGTCGAAAGAAGGATCCGGGCGTCCTCGATCAGGAGGGCCAGGACGCTGCACATGACCTGGGTTCCGTTGATGAGGGCCAGCCCCTCCTTGGCCTCGAGCTCGAGGGGCTCGAGCCCGGCCGAGTCCAGGGCGTCGGCCGCCGGCCAGACCGTTCCTTCGTATTCGACCTCTCCCTCGCCGATCAGGGCCAGGGCCATGTGGGCCAGGGGGGCGAGATCGCCGCTCGCCCCGACCGAACCTTGGGAGGGGATGATCGGATGGAGCTCGCGGTTAAGGAAATCGAGAAGCCGCTGGACGACCTGCTCGCGGACGCCGCTCCGGCCGCGGGCCAGGCTTTGGGCCCGGAGGAGGAGGATGCCGCGGACGACATCCGCCGGAAACGGCCCCCCGACGCCGATGGCGTGGGAGAGGATCAGGTTCCGCTGGAGCTCCCGGAGCTTGTCCGGCTCGATGCGCGTGTTCTGGAACTTGCCGAAACCGGTGTTGACGCCGTAGACGGCCTCGCCGCCGCGCAGGATTTTTTCCACCGCGGCCCGGCCTTTTTTCAACCGCTCCCTGGCCCAGACGCTCAAGTCGACGGGCTCGTGGTCGCGGATCACCCGAAGGAAATCCTCCATGGACAGATGGTCGTCGATTTCAATCATGTCTCTACCTCGGGGCCGCTCCTCCCTCCGGGGGGGGAAACGCCCGGGACATTGTAAACGATCGGCCGGAAGATTGCATCCGCGGCGCCGTCCGAACGGAGGGATAAAAAAAAGCGGGAGAGGAATCCCTCCTCTCCCGCCCCGCCCCGTCGAAATAACGGCGTTTACTCGAGCCGGATTTTCACGATCGAATCCCCGTCGCGCACTTCAAGCACGGATCCCGGGCCCGCCCTTTTCAGCCAGGCCGCGACTCTCTCGAAATCGAAGTCCCGGTCGAAATCGAAATCACGCTCGAAATCGCGCCACCGGGCGTGCCGGACCGAGGCCAAGCGGACGAGATCCTCGATAAAACCGAACGGGAGGGTGATCCGGAGGGACCCGCCCCTCCCCCTTCCCTCCAAGACGACGATCCGCATCCGCCGGGCTTTCCCGCGGACGATCCGGGAACAGGATTTGTCTCTATGGGCCGCTCTCTTGATAATCCGCCAGTCTTCGCTGGAGGACGCGGCGGCCGGGATCGCGCCGGCGATAAAAACCGTGATCGCGGCTAGGGCGATCAGGGGATTTTTCTTGACGTTCATGAGGACTCCTTCGGATCAATCGATCCAGATTTTAATGACTTTTCCTTCCTTCTCGTCCCTGATTTCGAGAATGGTTCCGTCGGTTTGGAGATCCCGGATGATCCGGTCGATGTCGTATCCTCTCTCTTTGAGCAGGGCCCGATCGGACATCGATATTCCGGAAAGGGCCAGGTCGGCCAGGGCGAAGGGGAGGTTGAGCGACAGCACGGCCTTCCCGCCCAGCGCTTCCAGGATCTGGATATGGAATATCTTCGGCTTTCGTTCCGAACGCCGGCTGGAGGACCGGTCGGCATGCCGGTCGGGGACGGCGGCCAAGGCTTCGGGGTCGACCCGAAGCAGGCCGAGCTTCGCCCGGTTGCTGAGCTCCTCGTCCGGCTCGGCCAGCATCGCTTTCAAGACGGGGATGCTCTTGGCCGCGGCTTTTTTCTCCTTGACCGAGCTCAGCCGGACGGCCGCGAAATAGCGGACCTCTTTTTCGGGATGGGCCAGCCTCTCCTCCACTTCCGGAAGATACGACCGGTCGCCGTTCTGATAAAGCTTCATCGCCAAATCGATGATCGACGCCTCGGCATCCTGGCTCAGGCTCCTGTTCCGGTCTCCGCGGCCGAGATATTCCTTGTAAGCCTGGAGGGCTTCTTCTTCCCGCCCGCCGATCTCCTCCAAGCATTTGGCCCGGTAATACAACGCCGGAGCCAGGCGGGAATCAGCCGGTTTTTCGGCTAAAAAAGCCTCGAGGCGGGAAAGGGCGTCGGCCCAGCTCTCGTCGAAAATCAGCAGCTTGATTTCCCGGAAGGCCTTTTCCTCCGCCTCGCTCTGGGCCGCGGCCGGAAAAGCCCCGGAGAACAGGGCGGCCAACACAAGGACAAGGATTAACGCCCGTTTTCGCATATCAGACCTCGCTTCCCGCAAGCTCTCCCCGGAGCAGCTTGATGCGGAGCAACAGATTTTTCTCTTCAATGTATCTTTGGATCCGGGCCGCTTCCTCGGCCGAGATCTCCTCGGAGATCAGGCTGAGCTCGACGAACATCCGTTCGATCTGGTCGCAAAGATTCCGGGCCTTGGCCATGGCCGCGTCGTCCAATCGGGTGTTCATGAGCCGCTTTTTCAAAAGAAGACCGGCCGTCCGCCGGGCGGAGGATTCGTCTTGGAGAATCCATCCGGCCTCCCGGGGGTCGGCCTGGACGAAATCGAGGAGCAAAGCCCGGCTTTTGTCCAGATAGTCGATCGTCTCCCGCTTGGTCGCCGACAGCTCGGCCCGGTCGATGAATTCGCTGGAGGCGGAGATCGCCGAGCCCGGCGCCGGGCCGGACGGCGGGGTCCGAAGGGCGAAATACATGACCGCGGCCCCGATGAGCAATCCGCCGAGAGCCCCGGCGAAAAGCGGCTTCAAGACGAAGACCCGCGGCCGGAGCGGACGCTCCCGAACCGGCGAGGAGGCCGTCCTTCTCCGGGAGAGGGCGGCGTCGGCGATCCGCTCGGAAAGGGCCTCCCAGTCGACCGTCGCCATGGCCGCCTGGACATCCTCCTTCAGGGCGGCCGCGCCCTGGAGGATTTTTTCCGCGTCCTCCCATTCTTTCCGGCAATCGGGACACATGGCTGAATGCTCCTTCCACGGGCTCGTCGAAGCCCGCCGGGCGAATTCCCCCGGATCTCCTCCGAATTCCTTTCTCCATCGACGGCAAGTCTTCATGTCGAACACCCCAAATGCGGCTCCATCAGGGCGCGGAGCCTCCGGATCGCCTTGAAATGGAGCGATTTGACCGTTCCGGTCGATATATTCAACGCCCGGGCGATTTCCTCGTTGCCCATCTGGTTGACGTGGCGCATCAGGAAGATCGTCCGTTGGCGCTCGGCCAAGCGGTCGACCGATCGGGCCAAAACCGCCTTCAAATCCGAGGCCCGGACGGCGTCCGGCGTCCGGTCGTCGGCCAGGGGGAGCTCCTCCACCCGGAGGCCGCTCTCCATCGTCCGCCGGCCGCGCGACCGGCGGTAGTGGTCGATGCACAGGTTCTTGGCCACTTGGAACATCCAAGCTTCGAAATTGCGGGATTCCTCGAATGAGTCGATCTTTTGGAAGATCCGGAGAAAGACTTCCTGGACGAGGTCGACGGCGTCTTCCTTGTTCCGGAAAAAGGAATAGGCGAGGATGAAGATTTTCTGCTGGTAAAGCCGGGTCAGGGCGACGAAGGCGTCGCGGTCCCCGGAGCGGACGGCGCGGACCAAGCCGGTCAAAACGTCCGGGGGGACGCCGCCGGCGGCTCGCGGAAGGATTTCTTGGCTCACATCAGATGAGACGAAACAACTCCCAAGTAAGTTTACTCCCCCCGGGGCGATTCTTTCGGCGATCCATCCCTCTCCCGGTCCCCCGGAACGGCCGGGAAAGAGGAAGGCGGCCGTGATTATGACCTGCGGAAATCCCTCCGTTCCCCGCCGAAACGGGACTCGGCCGGGCGTTCGGCGCGCGGCTTCGCCTCATTGACGATGATCTTGCGCCCCTCCAGCTCCAGGCCGTTCAGCTTCAGCCGGGCCTCCTCGGCCGCTTCGGACGCGGCCATTTCGACGAATCCGTAGCCCCGGTTCGGAAGAATGTTCACCGAAATCACCTCGCCGAACGGGGCGAAGGTCCGGCGGAGAACGTCCTCGGTCGTCTGATAGTTGAGGTTGCCGACGTACAGCCTTTTCTTGGAATTCATGAAACGCGACCTCCTCGAGCGGCCTCATTTTTCCACACCGATCCCGGAAAATCAATTGGAGGCCGGGAAGGATCATCGCCCCGCCCGGGAACATCATCAAGAAAGGGGGGAACGGACGAGAGGCCGCGGCCCGGGATTCTCCGGTGTCCCGCGTCCGGCCGGGCGGGGCCCCCCAATGGAACGGACGCGGAAATCGCCGCCGAATTCATCGGGATCCTTTTTCATGGTAAGATGATCCGGCCGCATCCGCGGCGGCGGTGAAGCCAATGAAAAAACGCTCTTACGTTTTGATCCTGATCCTGGTCTTCTTCTTCCTGATCGCGGCCACGGCGGTTTCCTTCCTTACCCTGTCCTTCGACCGTACGCCGTCCATCCCGCCCTCGGCTTATCTTCGGCTCGATCTCGCCGGACCGATCGTGGATTACCCCGGGTCCGGTTTCTGGACGGCTTTCCTTCCCGTCGGGCGGATGCTCTCCGTTCATGACATCTGGACAACGCTAAGGATGGCCAAGGTCGACCGGCGGATCGAGGGGGTCTTTTTGAAGATCGGCCTTCTGGAATGCGATTGGGCCAAGTGCGCCGAGATCCGCGAGGCCGTCCTCGACTTCCGGCGCTCCGGAAAGAAGGCCGTCGCCTACCTGG
>JAAZPG010000426.1 GCA_012797375.1 Acidobacteriota bacterium | reverse complement strand
TAAAGCGCAGTGATGAATTTGGGGAAGAAACAGGAAACCCGTCCAGACCGGGTGGCGAACTTCGCGACCTTTTACATAGTCATGCACAGGAATTAAACTCTTGTGGAATAGAGGTAGATGAGGGGGGATATTTAGCCCTTAAAATCGGAGAAAAGGCTTCTCTCACATGAACGTCGCCTGTGTCGTCGGAGGAGGCAGTTGGGGAACCGCGTTCTCTTATCATCTGGCCGAGGCCGGCTTCCGGGTCCGCTTATGGATCCGAGAGCCCGAAATCTGCGAGGATGCGGTCCGGACGAGAGAAAACCGGGTGTTTCTGCCGGGCCGCGTCTTCCCGGAAAGCGCCTCGTTTCACAACGATTTGAAAGACGCGGCCGCCGGCGCCGACACGGTTTTCATCGCCGTCCCCTCCATCCATTTTCGGAAGGTCTACACGCGGCTGGCCGAGTTCCTCCGCCCCGACGCGGGCGTGATCAGCCTGACTAAGGGAATCGAGAAGCGAAGCCTTCTCCGGATGAGCGAGATCATCGCCTCCGTCTCCCTTCCGGCCGGCCGGATCCGAATCGGCGTTTTGTCCGGCCCGAGCTTCGCTCAGGAAGCGGCCGGGGGACATCCGACGGGGCTGGTGATGGCCTCGACCGACGCCGAGCTGGCCCGCTGCATCCAAACATGCGCCTCGAACGAATACTGGAGGATCTACACGAGCCGGGATCTTGTGGGCGTGGAGATCGGCGGGGCCCTGAAAAACATCATCGCCATCGCCGCCGGGCTGTCGGACGGGATGAATTTCGGATTCAACTCCCGGGCCGCCTTGATGACCCGCGGCTTGGTCGAAATCTCGCGCCTCGGGACGAAGCTCGGAGCGAAGCCGGAAACGTTCTCGGGGCTCGCCGGCATGGGCGATCTCGTCCTGACCTGCACCGGGCCTCTCAGCCGCAACCGGCACGTCGGCTTGGAGCTCGGCCAAGGCCGCCGCCTGGCCGATATCCTGGCTGGAATGAAAGGCCTGGCTGAGGGCATCCCGACGACGGTCTCGGCCCGCCAACTGGCCCGTCGGGAAAACATCGACCTGCCGATCACCGAGCAAGTGTACCAGGTCCTCTACCGCCGGAAGGATCCCCGGCGGGCGATGACCGACCTTATGACACGGACTCTCAAGGACGAAAACGAGAGCTCCGGATCGGAGAAGCCATGAGTCGTCCCCTGCGCCGTCACGCGATTCTTTTCCTGGCCGTCGCCTTGACCGTCCCGGCCTGCATGTCCTCGGCCAAGAGGCTGGCCTTGGAAAGGGAAAAGGACCCCCAGTATCAATTCGATAAGGCGGCTCTCTGCCTCCAGTACAACATGGTGGACGAGGCGTTCAAGTACATCGATCAATCCCTGGCCCTCAATCCCCGCTTTTTCCCCGCCTTGAACCTGCGGGGCTTGGCCCTGATGATGAAGGGGAGGATCCCGGAATCGATCCAGGCCCTCCAGGCCTGCCTCGACATCAACCCGTTGTTTTCCGAGGGATGGAACAACCTGGCGACCGCCTATGATCAAAGCGGACGAAAACGAGACGCCGTCGCGTCCTGGTCCAAGGCTTACGAGATCGATCAGAACTACAACGCGGCCTACAACCTGGCCAAGAACGATTACGAAAACGACCACTTCGACGCCGCCCTTGATTGGATCCGCAAGGCGATCGCCAAATACCCCAAGTCCGTCCTGGCTTTCAACCTCGAGGGGCTGATCTATGACGCCCGGGAGGACTATAACGACGCGATCAACAGCTTCCAGCAGGCGATCCGTCTCTCCCCCACCGAGCTGAACGTCCAGTACAACCTGGCCGTGACGTATTACAAGAAAAAGGATTACGGCAAAGCCCGCGAGCTCTTGGAAAAGATCCTGCTCCAGGCCAAGGATGATCTTCGGATCCGGGCGGAAGACCTCCTCAAGCGGCTTCCCCGCCTGTAATCCGGCGGATCACAGGCCGGCATCGCGGCGGACAGCCTCGGCCTTGTCGGTTTTCTCCCAAGTGAACTCGGGCTCCGTCCGGCCGAAATGACCGTAAACCGCGGATTTTTTGTACCGGGGCTTTTTCAGATCGAGATGGGCGATCATCCCCTTGGGGGTGAGGGGGAAATGCGCCCGGATGATCTCCCGGATGCGGTCCTCGGCAACCTTGCCCGTGCCGAACGTGTCGACCATCAGGGACACGGGTTCGGCGATGCCGATGCAGTAAGCGAGCTGCACTTCGAGCTTGTCGGCCAAACCCGCGGCCACGAGGTTCTTGGCCACGTAGCGGGCCATGTAGGACCCGGAGCGGTCGACCTTGGAGGGATCCTTTCCGGAGAAACATCCGCCGCCGTGGCTGCTGAATCCGCCATAGGTGTCGACGATGATTTTCCGTCCGGTCAAACCGGAGTCGGCGATGGGTCCGCCCTGCTCGAACCGGCCCGTCCCGTTGATGAAGAATTTCGTCTTCTGATCGATCATTTCAGCGGGGATGACCGCCTCGATGACCTGGGCCCGGATATCCTCGCGCAAGTCGGCCATCCTGACATCGCCGTCGTGCTGGGCGGCGATGACCACGGCCTCGATCCTTTTCGGAGTCCCTTTTTCATACTCGACGGTGACCTGGGTTTTGCCGTCGGGCCGGAGGTAGGGAAGAATCGCGCCTTTTCGGACGTCGGTCAGGCGGCGGGCCAGGCGATGAGCCAGCATGATCGGCAGGGGCATGAGAACGTCGGTCTCGCGGCAGGCATACCCGAACATCAAGCCCTGGTCGCCGGCGCCCTGCTCGTGACCTTCGCTCTCGTTGACGCCCATGGCGATGTCCGGGGACTGTTCGTGGATCGAGCTCAGGACGCAGCAGGTCTCGTAATCGAACCCGAAATGGGAGTGCGTGTACCCGATGTCCCGGACCGTGTCCCGGACGATCTTCTGGAAGTCGCAATAAGCACTGGTCGTGATCTCTCCGGCCAGCAAGACGAGTCCGGTCGTGGCGAGGGTTTCGCAGGCGACTCGGCTGTTCGGATCCTGGGCGAGGATGTCGTCGACGATCGCGTCGGAAACCTGATCGCAGATCTTATCCGGGTGGCCGGGCGTCACGGATTCCGAGGTGAACAGGTATCGGCTGTGATCGGCCATGAAAATCCTCCTCCGGTTTCGACGCTCAAGATCGTCAAGATTAGCATACGCCGACTCCCGGTTGCAATCGCGGGTTGATTGGTTTAATTCTATAGCGTCATGAAACACCCCCCTTACGGATGCCCCGAGGAATTTCTCGTCCATTACGATTGTTTCCGAACGTCCCGCCCGCCCCGGCTTGACGGGCGGCTCGACGATCCGGTCTGGCGCCGGGCGGTCCGGTCGCCGAAGTTCGTCGATCTCATCGACGGGAGCCCGGCCCCGCTCGAAACGCGGATGGCCGCCTTGTGGGACGACGAGGCGTTCTACGTCGCTTATTGGATCGAAGAGCCGGATGTCCGGGCGACTTTGACCGAGCGGGATTCGTTTCTCTGGAAGGAAAACGACGCCGAGCTTTTCATCGCCGGGCCCGATGCGTATTACGAGTTCCAGGTCAACGCCCGCGGGACGATCTACGAGGTTTTTTACGTCTGGCAGGATGCCTACCGCCGAGCGGGATTCGACCGGCGGCCCGAGTTCGACTTGGCCTCCCGGAACGTCGACGTTCTGGGCGGTTACCAGGACGCCTCCCGCTATGGACGGCATCCGCGCGGCAAGCGGTGGGCTTTCATGGATTGGGATTTTCCCGGGCTTCGTTGGGCCGTGAACGTCGACGGAACGCTCAACGACTCGCGGGACGTCGACCGCGGCTGGACGCTTGAAGCGGCTTTTCCGTGGGAGGGCTTCGCCCTCCTGGCCGGAGGCCGGCCGCTTCCTCCTCGCGATGGAGACGTCTGGCGGATGGATTTTTCCCGCTTCGAGCCTCCCCCGGGAGGCGGATCCGCGCTGATCCCCGATCCCGGCTGGGCGCTCAACCGCCACGGCGTCTACGATTCCCACGTGCCGGAGGCTTTTTCTTGCCTCCATTTCCGCCGCCGGCTGATAGATTGAACCGGCCGATTGTGATATTTTAGGGCTCATGATATCGCGGAGCTTGGGAGGGCTGAGGATCGCCGCCGCGGCGGCGGCCCTGGCCGTCGTCCTGGCGGTTCCCTCGGCCGCTCAGACGCCTTTTTTCAGCGGCGTCACCCATTACACCCTGAAAAACGGCTTGACCGTCATTTTGCATGATCATCCCGATCTTCCCATCGTCACCGTGGCCGTCGGCTACAACGCCGGATCGATCCATGAGAAGCCCGGCAAGACCGGCGTGTCCTACCTTCTTGAAAAGCTCATGATGACGGCCGGGTCGGCCAATGTCTCGCCGCTGGAGCACATCTCCTCCATCAACCGGGTCGGCGGAACGCTCAACGCCAACGCCCTCGAGGACCAGACGCTGTACTACCAGACGATTCCCTCGAACCATCTGGCCTTGGCGCTTTGGCTCGAATCCGACCGGATGCGGACCCTCGACCTCTCCCGGGACAAGTTCGAGAAAGCCCGCTTGGACCTGCTCGAGGAGCTGCGGAACCGGAAAGCCTCCGAGCCGTATCTCAACAGCCTCCAAATGTTCGACGAGCTCCTCTTTTCCGATTTCTCCTTCGGCCATTCCCTCCTCGGCGAGGAGGCGGATGTCCGCCGTCTCACCCTGGACGACGTCCGGTCTTTTTACGACTCCCTGTACACTCCCTCGAACGCCGTCCTCTGCATCTCCGGCCAGTTCAATCCGGGCCGCGTCCGGGAGCTGGTCGCCCGGTATTTCGAATCCCTTCCGGCGGCCAAACCG
>JAAZPG010000425.1 GCA_012797375.1 Acidobacteriota bacterium | reverse complement strand
TCATCGGCGGGCATCTTGTCGAGGCGCTGATCGCCCGCCGCGATGAAGCGTTCGTCCTGATCCGCCCCGGCGGCCGGGGGGCGGGATCGCTCCCTCCCGCGGCCGCTCTCGTCCGGGGCGATTACGGCGATCCGGACTCCCTGGCCCGGGCCGTTTCCGGCATGGACGTGGTTTTTCACGCCGGCGGCCTGATCACCTCCCTGGACGAGGCGGCTTATGAAGCGGCCAACGTCCGGCCGACCCGGGCGCTTCTTTCCGCCTGCGCTTCCTCCGCCCCGGCTTTAAAGCGGTTCGTCTATGTCTCGAGCATCAGCGCGACCGGGCCTTCGCCGGCCGGCGGACGTCTCGACGAATCCGCTCCTCTCCGGCCCGTCTCCGGTTATGGCCGAAGCAAGGCCGCGGCCGAGGAAGCCGTCCGGTCGCTTTCCGGCCGCGTCCCCTGGACGATCCTTCGGCCGCCCAACGTCCTCGGCCCCAGGCAGAAGGAGCTGTTCAACTCCATTTCGCTGATCGGGAAGAGAATCAAGCCGCTGATGGGGGACCGGCGGCCGCGGACGAGCATCGCCGCCGTTTGGGACGTCGTCCGGGCGCTCCTTCTTCTGGCCGATCATCCGGCGGCCGTCGGCCGGACCTATTTCGTCACGTCCGGCCGGCCGTATGCCTGGCGGGAAATCACGGATGCGGTCGCGGCCGAGCTGGGCGTGCGGCGCGTCTATCTTCCGGTGCCTTATCCGGCGCAGAAGGCCGTCGGGGCCGTCTCCGAGCTGGCTGCCCGGATCCGCGGCCGAGAGCCTCTTCTGACCCGGGAAGCGGTCGACGCCGCTTGGAAATACTCCTGGATTTACGACGATTCCCGCATCCGAAACGAGCTGGGCTTCGTCCCGGAATACGACCTGGCCGGAGCGATCCGGCGGACCGTGGCCTGGTATGCGGAGCGGGGATTGGCGAGGATCCGATGAATGGAACGGACGGCCGCGGCCGCCTTCGGGGAAGCGCGATCGCCCGGCTCCACGGCCGGCGGATCCGCGTTTTCGGCTTCCCCCTTCAAATCACCGACGCCCTCGTCCTCGGCGGCCTGCTCGTCCAGGCGGCCTTGTTCCTTTTATTTTTCCGCCGCCTCGACCGGCCCCTTTTCCTGGCGGCGAAAAACGCCGGCCTGGCCGCCTTGTATCTTCTTTGCGTTTTCCTGCTTTCGAAAATCAAGGCGAGAGTCCCTTTCTTTCTCCTTCGCACCGCCTCGGTCCAGCTTCTGTTCGCGTATCTCTACGGCGCCACTCATCCGCTTCAGTTGATGCTGATGCCGTGGCAGGACCGGCCCGTCCTGGCCGCCGAGCAGGCTTTCTTCGGGATCCAGCCGACCCTTTGGATGGAGCGGTTCGTCTCGCCTCCGCTGACCGAATGGCTGATGTTTTCCTACGTGATTTACCTGGTTATTTACCCCCTGGTGGCCGGGCTCGTCTTTTTCAAGCACGGCGAGGGAGCCCTGGAGGATTACCTTTTCACCTTGGGAATCGTCAACCTGGCCTGCGATCTCGGATTTATCCTCTTTCCCGTGGCCAGCCCGCTCTGGTACATGCCCGAGGCCTACGCCGTCCCGCTTCAAGGCGGCCTGTTCACGTTTCTCGGCGATTTCATCCGGGCCCACGCCCATCAGGCCGGCGGATCGATCCCCAGTCCGCATTGCGCCGTGGCCACGGTCATGTGGCTGACCGCCCGACGCTACGTCCGCCCCTGGTTCCATATCCTCGGCCCCGTCATCCTCAGCCTCTACGTCTCGACCGTTTATTGCCGCTACCATTATGTCACCGACTCCGTCGCTGGCCTCGCCCTCGGGATTATTGCTATACTGGCGGCGCCGGGGATGGTCCGGGCCTGGAACCGAAAGGCCGGCCGTCGATCCCAGGAAGCCGCATGAACGCCGTTTTCATCACCGGGGCCAATGGATTCATCGGTTCCAACCTCTGCCGGCATTTTCTGGCGGCCGGCTGGAAGGTCTCCGGATTGGTCCGCCCGGCCTCCGATCTCCATCTTCTCGACGGGCTCGGCCTCGATCTGGTGCGGGGCGACCTTTGCGATTCGTCTTCCGTCCGGATCCCGGAGGACGCGGCCCATGTCATCCACGCCGCCTCGGTCGTTTCGGACGTGGCCGATGCGGACGCCTGCCGCTCCCATATCTTCGACCTGACGCGCAATCTCCTCGAGCTCCTTCGAAGGCGGACGGTTCCTCTCCGCCGGCTGGTCTATGTCTCCTCGGCTCTGACCCTCGGCTACGGGGCGACGGACATCTCCGAGGATCGGCCGGGCGTTCCCGCGGAATTTCTTCCCTACACCCGCTTCAAGATCCTCTGCGAGCAGTATCTCCTCGACGAACACGCCCGGCGCGGGCTTCCGGTCGTCATTCTTCGTCCGGCCGATGTCGTCGGCCCCGGCGACCGGACGACCTCGGCCCGCTTGTTCCGCGAGGCGGAGCGGGGGCTGCCGCTCATCGTCGGCCGCGGCCGCCGTCGTTTCGGCCTCACGTTCGTCGGCAATCTTTGCCGGGCGGCCGAGGCGGCCCTCGTCCGCGACGGGGTCTGCGGCCGGGCTTACGCGGTGACCAACGGCGTCCTGCCGACGTGGGGCGAATATCTCGGGGCCGTGGCCGCCGGATTCGGAAAGAAGCAGAGAATTTATGTCCCTGCTTGGGCGGCTTTCGCCGCGGCCCGGGCGATGGAAGCCGTTCATAAAATCCGTCCGTCCTACGACCCGAAGCTGACGACTTACCGGATCCGGCGGGTGACGACCGACACGACGTACGACATTTCCCGGACGCGGGACGAGTTGGGTTATGTCCCTGACGATGATTTCAGCCGCCAAGTCGCGGAAACCCTGGCCTGGTATCGGGAGGAGAGAGCCCATGGCCATATCCGTTGAGACGAGCGCCTGGCCGGGAATTCTCCTGGCCTACGAGGCCGTGGCCCTGACCCTTCTTCAGACGGTTTTCAGCCGGAGACGGTTTTTGAAAAACGCCGCCGGCGGCGACCTGCCGGCGGTCCGGAGCTACTTTCTCGCGGTTTTCACCTTCGGCCTGGCCGTCCCGGTGACCGCGGTGTTCAGCCTGGCCGCCGATCCCGTCGCGGTCTTCCGCGCCTTGGGCTTGAGCGGCGGGAACGTCCGGCTGGGATGGATTCTGGCCGCCGCCGGGATCCCGACGGCTCTGGCCGCCGGAGCGGTCGGAGCCGGCGATCCGCGGCTCCGCGATTTCTATCCCTTCGCCAAAGACGCCTTGGCGGGCCGGCGGGCGTTCATCGGCTACGAGCTGGGTTACTTCCTTTTCTACTACACCGCCTGGGAATTCATCTTCCGCGGCGTCCTGTTTTTCCCCGTCGCGGCCTCAGCCGGCCTGCTTCCCGCCCTGGCCGTGTCGACGATCGCCTCGACCCTCTTTCATATCGGCCATCCGGAAACGGAGCTTTACGCCGCCCTCGGGGCGGGGTTCGTCTTCGGCCTGGCCGCCTGGGGAGCCGGATCTTTTCTTTACGTGATCCCGATCCACGCGGCCGTCGGGATCGCCACCGACGCCTTCATCTACCGGAGAGCGGCCCGGGAGCGCTCCTCCCGGTGAGACTCCTCGTCACCGGGGCGACCGGATTCGTCGGAGCGGTCCTCGTTCCGCGCCTGTTGGAAAAATACGGTCCGGCGGCGGTCTCGGCCTTTGTTCTTCCCGGGGACCGGATCCCGGACTCCTGGGCCGGACGGGGCGTCCGGATCCACGAGGGGGACATCGCCGACGCCGCGGCCGTCCGGGCCGCGGTCACGGGCCGGACGCAGGTCGTCCACCTGGCCGGGGTGATTTCCTACTGGAAGGGCGACCGGGAAAGGCTGTTCCGGGTCAATCGCGACGGGGCTCGCGTCGTCGGAGAGGCCTGCCTGGAGACGGGCGTCCAACGCCTGGTTCACCTGTCCTCGGTGGGAGCGGTCGGATTTCACAAGAACGGCCGGCCGGCCGACGAGGAGACGCCGTACAATTGGCCGGATTCGATCCTTTACATGGCTTCCAAGCACGCCGGGGAGGAGGCCGTCGAGAAGCTTATCCGGACGCGCGGCCTCCGGGCGGTCATCCTCAATCCCGCCTCGATCATGGGACCGGGCGACCATGATCCAAGGACGCCGCACAACCGCCTCTACGGGATGATCTCGCGCAGCCGCATCAGCGCCTCGTTTTCGGGCGGACTGGCCGTCGTCGACGTCCGGGATCTCGTCGATTTGATACTCGACGCCCTGGAGGGGAAGGGCCGGGACGGCGAGCGCTACCTGGCCGTCGGGGCTAATCTCTCCTATGCCGAGGTCATCCGGCTCATCGGCCGGGCTTGCGGCCGGGGACCCCGCCCCTTTCGGCTGCCCGCCGCCGTGATCGCGGCCGGCGGCGGC
>JAAZPG010000424.1 GCA_012797375.1 Acidobacteriota bacterium | reverse complement strand
TCCCTGAGCTTTTTCGCCGTCGATCAGCCGAACGTCCTGATCCAGACGGTGACGGCCCCCGAATCGGGCGAGGGGATCGTTCTCCGGCTCAGGGAAATCGCCGGGCGGGAGACGAGGACCCGGGTGTCCTCAAGCCTGTTCACGGCCGAAACGCTGACGTATACGGCGACGGACATCGGCGAGCATCCGGCCAATGCCTTTGAGGTCGTCCCCCGGTCGATTTATGTCGATCTCAAGCCCTTTCAGATCCTCACGGTGAAGATCCGAAGCCCCCGGTAGGGAGCCCGCCCGGAGAACCGGGGAGGTCAGAGACTCATCAGGACCCGGGCGAGACGGTCGGAATCATGTCGGGCTAGGTCGCGGCCGCCCAGCAGGGAAGCCCGGCGGACGCGGCCTTCCTCGAGATCCGGCTCGACGAATTCAGCCCTCTCGGCCGCGTATCGTTTCAACATCCGGGCGGGCGGCTTTTGGTCGTTGCAGACGATGTCCTGGACGATTCCCCGGCCGAGGTAATGCTCCAGCTCCCGGACGAAATCGACGGCCGTGAAACCGAGCGTTTCCCCCGCCTTGGTCATGATGTTGCAGACATAAATGACGCGGGCCCGGGTTTTCCGGAGGGCGGCCTTGACCCCGGAAACGGCGATGTTCGGAAGGATGCTGGTGTAGAGGTCGCCGGGCCCGATGATGATTTTGTCCGCTTCGAGGATGGCCGCCTCGGCCTCCTTGTTGATCCGGGCCCGGGGAACGACGAACAGGGAGCGGATCCGGAGCCGCGGATCGTGCCGCGGAATGCTGATGTTCGTCTCGCCGACGACGGTCTGGCCGTTTTCCAGGACGACACCGAGCTGGCAGTTGTTCAGGGTGACGGGCAGGACCTGGCCGCGGACATTCAGGATTTTCGCCGCCTCCCGAACGGCCGCGGCGTCGCCCCCGGTGAGGTCGCGCAGGACGGTCAGGAACAGGTTGCCGAAGCGGTGTCCGCTGAGACCCGAGCCCCGGTCGAACCGGTATTCGAAGAGCTTGCGGAGCAGGCCGGTATCGCTTGAAAGGGCGACCAGGCACCGCCGGACATCGCCCGGCGGGAGGAATCCGAATTCATCGCGGAGGCGTCCCGTGCTTCCCCCCGAATCCATCATCGTAACGACGGCCGTGAGGTCGACGGGATACTTTTTCAGTCCGCAAAGGACGTTGTACGAGCCCGTTCCTCCCCCGATGACGACGATTTTTTCCTTCTTTCTCTTTCCACCCATCAGACTCTCCCGCATCTCCATTCTATAAATCGGCCGGCGGGCCCGTCAAGGAATTTCGGGCTTGGTTTGACCGGGCCGCCGGGGGCGTGGTATAAACGGCCTGATTTTTCCCCGGAGGAACGCCCATGAAATCCCTGACCTATCGCCGGGCCGGAGTGAACATCGCCGCGGCCGACGACTTTCTCCGCCGGATCAAGCCGCTGGTCCGGACGACCTCGCGCCCCGAGGTTCTCGGAGGGATCGGCGGATTCAGCGGCCTGTTCCTTCCCCGGTTGAAAGGGTTGAAAGAGCCGCTGCTCGTTTCCTCGACCGACGGCGTCGGAACCAAGATCATGATCGCCGACATCCTCGGCCGGTACGACACCGTCGGGATCGACCTCGTGGCCATGAACGTCGACGATGTGGTCGTGACGGGGGCGGAGCCTCTGTTTTTCCTCGACTACATCGCTTGCGGCAAAGTCAAGCCGGCGATGCTCACCCAGGTGGTGAAAGGGATCGTCCGGGGGTGCCGAGAGGCGGGCTGCGCCCTGCTCGGCGGCGAGACGGCCGAGCTCCCGGGTCTCTACGGAAAGGATCAGTGGGATCTGGCCGGATTCTGCGTCGGCCTGGTCGACAAGTCCCGGCTCATCGACGGCCGGAAATGCCGTCCCGGCGACGCCGTCGTCGGACTCGCCTCCAGCGGCCTCCACTCGAACGGCTATTCGCTCGCCCGGCGCGTGTTCACGAAGAAGGAGCTCGCCGGCCCCTTCGGCCGGACGCTCCTCCGCCCGACCCGGATTTACACCCGACTGCTGCTCGAAGCCATGGCCGCGATCGACATCAAGGCGATGGCCCACATCACCGGCGGCGGATTCTACGACAATATCCCCCGGGTGATTCCCGCCGGCTGCGGCGTCCGGATTCAAAAGCGCTCCTGGCCCGTTCCGCGCATTTTCCGGGTCATCCAGGAGCGGGGCGGCGTCGCCGAAGCCGAAATGTACCGGACGCTGAACATGGGCATCGGGATGACGGCCGTCGTCAAGGCGGCCGACGCCGGGCGGATGATCCGCTGGCTCGCCGCCCGGGGCCAGCGGGCTTGGGTGATCGGCGAGTTGACGCGGGATTCCTCCGGCGTCGTCGTCGAGTAGCCGTCGCCGGTCCGGGACGGGGAACCGGCCGGATCAGGTCCCGGTCGAATCCGCTTCAGGAAAATAAGGACCAGGAAGCCGCGGCGGTTGATGAACTCAGCCGGGACGAGGATCCCAGCGGTCCGGGGAAGACCGCAGCCGGCTTGGCGGCGGACTCCGGCCGGCTTTTTTTCAGGCGGCGCGGTTAGTCGCTCTTCAAAAGCGATTTCCACTCGAAAAGGCCCGGCCGGAGATCATAATTTTTCAACGCGTCCTCGGTTTCGGACGAAAGCGGGCGGAGCCATTCCCCCAGAGCGTCGCGGACGGCGGCCGGGATTTCGACCATCGAGATCACCCGCGCCCGAACCTCGGTTTCGGGGAAGCGGTTTCTCCGGGCCGGGGGATCGAGGGCATCGACCCAGCGGGAATTGGGATTGACGAGACCGGCCAGGGTGAGGCCGCGGCGGGCGAAGGCGCGCTCCCAAAGGGCCGAGGCGTATCCGAAATGGGTGCAGAAAAGCCCCGCGTAAACCGGGGCGCCGGCGTCCAGAAGGCGGTCCGCGGCTTCGCCGATATAGGTCTCGATCAAGCGGGCGGCTTCCTCTCCCCGCCAATCGGCCTCTATCAAGCCGACGAGGTTCGGACACGGTTGCGAGACCAGCCGCTCCTCCTCGATCCCGGCCGCGAGGAGCTTCCGCCGATGCTCCCCCTCGGCGATCGTCGTCGCCGTGCCCAAGAGAAGGCCGGCCGCCCGCGGATTCCGGGAAAGGGCCTCGGCCATCATCTCCACCCCCGTGTCGACGATCCCGAGGACGGGGACGTCCGCGGTCCGGGCGAAGGGGACGTCGCCGAGCAGGACGGAGAGGGTATTGCAGCCGACCAAGATGAGATCAGGCTTGACCTCGGCGGCCAGGCTCCGCAAGGAGGCGTCGAAAATCCGGACCTTGTCCTCCCGGGACGGAAGGCTGTTGTAGCCGCTGTCGTTGGAGAAAAGGGCGTTCCAGAAAACGAGGTCGACGCCCCGGAAGGCCCGAGCCGCCTTCATCCGGGAGGCGGCCTCGGCCATGATCGAAAGCCCGCCGAGCCCCGAATCGGTCACGGCGATGGTGACCCGCTCCCGGGAAAAAAGCGCGGCCGCCCCGGCGGGATGGGAGGAGCCGGCCGGCGGCGGGGGGCCAGAACAGGCCAGCGCGCCCAGGAAAGACGGAATCAGGACCGCGGCCGAAATGCGACGCGGCCGGGCCCCTCGTTTTTTTTCGTTCATTCCGTCGTCCGGCCGGCGGGGGCTAAAACGCCGTGACGATCCCCGTCAGCCACCGGTCTTCCTTCCGCTCGAAGTCGCGGGTGTATTCGGCCGTCCACTTGAGATTCCTTCGGATCAGGCGGCTGACGTTCAAGGTGAGGGCGTTGGCATCGTCCGCCTCCAAGGTCGAATTCACCCGGTTCCAGGCCAGGGTGAAAAACGTCCGTCCCTGTTCGCCCCAGGGACTGAGGATCGCCTCGGCCAGGACGGCCTCGCTCGTTTGCTCCCGGCCCTCCCGCTGGAAGAGCGGATTGGAGTCCGTTCTCTTGACATAGGCGAGCAGGATCTCGACATTCGGCAGGCGCAGGAGGAGGTCCGGCCCGAGATAGGTGACCGCATTGACCGCGCCTCCCGCCCCGGCTTCCTTGCCGGCGTATCCCAGGACGCCCACCCGGACCCGGCCTCCGGCGAAGCTCTGGGCGAGGCGTCCGACGACGCTTTTGTATTTGTCCGAGTCGAAAATCTCCTGCTCCTCGATGCCGTTGCCGTTGACGATCTGGGCGACGACATCCAGCCCGAATCCCGTCTTGGTCGAAAGCAGGAGGCCTCGGTCATAGGCCAGGTTGATGCGGCTGTCACCGACGCGGAACTTGAAGAGGGCGTAATTCTCCACCGTCAGCCGGGTTTCCGTGGCCTTGATGGGGTCGCTGACCCGATATTGTCCGAACATCATGTCCAGGGGCAGGCCGAAGACGTTCCGGAAGCTCAGGAAGGTGTCTTCCAGGCCGGCCACCTTGCCGTCCTCGGCCATCAGGAAATACGTGTAGTAGGAAATATCGTCGGAGATGTTGCCGCCGCTGAGGATTTTCATCGCCAAGGGAGCCCGGAAATCTCCAGTGATGTCGGCTTCCGGCTCATAGGCCAAGTACGCATCGAAACGGAAGGCCAGGGGCAGCGTGCGCTGGAGAAGGAGGAGCGGATCCCCCGTGTCGATCGTCGCCCGCGGCGGCTCGTTGTCCGGGAGGCGGTAGCCGTTGTCCATGAACTCCTCCCCAAAAGCCTTCAGGCGGGGCACCGGGGCATGGCAGACGTCGCAGGAATAGGAATACTTGCGGGCGAAGGCCGGGATGGCCGCGGCGGCTTGAACGAGGCCGGCAACGAGGACCAGGAAGGCGAAGATTTTTTTCATCGACGGCTCCTCAAAAGACGACCTGGAGGACGGTTTCGGCCGAATTGACCTCGAGGGCGGCGGATTCCTCGGGCGGGACCTTCAGGAAATCGGCGACCGATTTGACGAGCAGCCGGTAGTAGAGCTTGGCCTCGATCCGGAGAGGGCCTTCGGGAAGAGTCGGGGGAAGCGTCCAAGAATAGGTTTCGATTTTCGTTTCCCGGGGGCCGATCCGGTAGTCGGTTCCGAAGGAGGCGGTGTTCCATTGGCCGATCGTCATCCGGCCCTTGGGATCGAAATAAGGCATGCGAAAGACCCGGTGGCCTTCCTCGGCCACCGCGTCCCGGGAGACGCCCGGAAATCCGGGCAGATCCATCATCATGTCGCCCATATCTTGGTAAGCCGGGGCGTTGGAGGTGATCGTGTACTCCTCGTCCGGGAATCCCTTTTTGTCCACCGGCAGGGCGTAGCGGATCCCGGCGGCGTCGACGGCGTGGACCTCGACCCAGAGCTGGCGGTCCTCCACCGAGCCGGTCGGGATCTTGTGGCCGGCCTTGGCGTTGTAGAGATGGAGGGAAATGACGGCCTTCTCGCCCGGCTCGAGCTCGTCGGCGTCGGCGTAGATTTTCATCTCGATCGCCCCCCGGACCTTGGAGGGAACGTGGGCTCCCGGAAACGTGTGCCGGGCCATATCCTCGACGGGCGAGCCCATGTCGGCGCTTGTGCCGGGAGCGTGCCACATATGGCAATCCTGGCAGCGGACGCCCTGTCGGCTGTAGGGTCCGTCCTGCCATTCGAGCTGAGTGGACTTGACATAGAGGCCGTAGGGATTCAGCTCGTTGTGGCAAGTTCCGCAGAATTCCGGCGAACGAACGAAATCCGAATACCGCGTCTCGTGATAGGGCGAAACGACGCCCTCCCGAGGGCCGTGCTTCGTCCGGCCGGGGGAGAGGACGTAATTGAAGTTGACCGGGACGTCCCCGCTTTTTCCGGTGATCGTATGACAGATGTCGCAAAAGACGGATTCGTTGGCCCGGCTTCCGGCGGCGGGACGCGGCGGCGGAACGTCCCCGATGAAAAAGGCCGAGGGGGCGTGGCAGCCGTTGCAGCCGGCTTTCACCTCGGCGACCTTGGGATCCTTTTCCGCTTGGGGGACGGCCAGCTGAAAGTATTCGATTTCGTCCCAGGGATGGGTAAAAGCCTGGGACATCATCGCCTGCTTCCATTGGACGTGGATCTCCCGATGGCATTGGGCGCAACGGCGCGGCGTCTCGAAGGCGTCGTAGGATTTTTTCTCCGGGGGCGGGGCCGCGAGAAGAAGGACGAGGAAGGGGGCCGCGGCCGCGGCCG
>JAAZPG010000423.1 GCA_012797375.1 Acidobacteriota bacterium | reverse complement strand
GGATCGAGGGTATGCCAGACGACGAGGATGATCCAATCGGGATCCCAGCGGGCGATCTGCTCGATATTGACGACCGACCAGGCGGACGTGTCCACCATGCCCTCCGCCCAGACCGGCCTTCCGCCGGCCAGCCGGACCATGACCGTCTGGATCCACGAGGGGGCCGGCACCCGAACGGCGATCTTGCCGCCGCGGGACATGGTCATGGCTAAAAAGACGGACGGCTTCCGGGCCTCCTCCAGGCCGGCCAAGGCATGTTCAATCCGGTCGAGCCGGTCTTGGAAAAAACGGTTGATCTCGGCCGCCCGGCCGGGATTCCCCAGGATCAAGCCGGCCAGCTCGATATCTTTCCGGTATTGTTCCGGATTCTCCAGGCCGAGATAGGCCACGGGGATGCCGACCTTTTCCAGGGCGTCCCCCTTGGGATCGGTTACAAATCCCCGGATCAGGACCAGGTCGGGATGAGAGGCGGCCACTTCCTCCACGCCCGTGTTCGGATCGGTGAAATACCTCTTGTCGAAATCCGGATCGATCAAGGGGATGAATTCGCTGGCGATTCTCCCCCTCCGTTCCCAGCCGATGAACCGGCTCCGGCTTTCCGGGAACATGAACATCAAATGGGCGATGATCTGGGGCCCGTGTCCGATCGCCAGGATTCTTTCCGGGGGCTTTTCCAGCCGGATCGTCCGGCCGGCCGCGTCCTGAAACTCCAAGGGGCCGTCCGGCGCGGCGCCGAAGGCGGTCCCCGCGAAGAGGATGAGAATGACGATAAAGACGAATTTTATGCGGCCCACGGGCATCCTCCTTTCCAGGATCGGGGGGCGGGGACGTTTCCATCCCCGCCGTTCGTCCGTCGATGACGGCGCTGCGACGGCCGGCCGTCGAGACGGGGCTCCTTAGGCCGGACCGTTCGGAGAATCGGTTAGGCCGAAATGGTATCACAGGCGGCCCGCGCCTTCAAACGCCGGGACGGCGCGTTGACTTGAGGCTTCCATCCCTTTACCATGGGTGACAGACAAGGAGATGTTCATGGCCCTGAAAGACAAAGCGCTCGACCCGAATTTGAAGCCCGACCCTGAGCTGGCCGCGGCCGTCCCCGGCCTGCGGGAATCCGACGGAACCGTTTCTTGCGCCGCGGCCATGCGCCTGGCCGAAACGAAAAACACCGATCCCGAGGCCGTCGGCCGGACGCTCGACGCGATGGCCGTGACTCTCGGGCGCTGCCAGATCGGAACCTTCGGATATCCCGGTCACGCCAAGGGATGGACGGGAGCCGGGCTCGAGGCCCGGCCGGTGCCGGACGGCTTGGAAAACGCCCTCCGGGAAGCCGGGGGGAACGATCGGAGCATAACCTGTTCGGACATCTGGGCGTTGGCCTCGAGATTCGGCCTCTCCCGGCTGCACGCCGGCTGGCTGGCCGACCGGGCCGGGCTGAAAATCCGGAAATGCCAGCTCGGAGCCTTCTGAGCCCTCCTCACGCTTGAAATGACGAAAATCGAAAGAATCGAGGCGGCCCTTTCCGCCTGGAAAGGCCGGGAAGAGGCCTGCGCCCTCTGTCCCCGCCGATGCCGGACCGACCGCCGGGCCGGGCCTTCGGGCTTCTGCCGAACCGGCGTCAAGGCCGTCGTCGCCTCGTCCTTGCTTCATTTCGGAGAGGAACCCGTCCTCAGCGGGCTTTCCGACGGCTGCGTTCCGGAAACAGGCCGTCGGCGCCGGCTGGGCTCAGGGACGATCTTTTTCTGCGGCTG
>JAAZPG010000422.1 GCA_012797375.1 Acidobacteriota bacterium | reverse complement strand
CGGGGACGTATCCGGCCCGCCGCGACGGATCTCAGAACCAGTAGTTGAGCCCGAGGGAGAACTGGAATCCCCCGGCGTCGAGAGATTCGAAATCCGTAAAGGCGTTTTCGAATTTCGCCGGACAGGAGAAATATTGGCCGCCGATGTCGACCGTCATCCGGCGCCCGATGGGGATCATGACCCCTCCGAAGGCCTGCCAGCCGAAAGAGACGCGCCCGATGCCGTCGGACTCCCTGGCGTTGACGTCAAAGATCTGGTAGACGGTCACCTCGCCGTATTCATCCTCGTAGACATACGGGACGTCGAAGTCGATCATGGCGCCCTGCATCTTGATGTTCCAGAACATCGCGTGCCCGCCGCCGCCGACATAAGGGATGATATTGCCCCGCCTTCCGAGCGGCGTCCACTTGATCGAAGCCTGGAGCGGCGCGGAGGAAATGCTGATCGAATGATTGGGATCGAAGGCCCCCTTGAACTCGCTCGCCGGAAAGGCGAAGGCCGTTCCGTCGTTGAAATAATATCCGACCCAGTTCGTGTAATAAGATCCCTTGTTTTTCCGGAAGAGATCGAAGGCGACAAGCAGGCTGAATCCCCGGGTCAGGAAGGTTTCGTACTGGACGCCGAACGAGACGTCATAGAAGCTCGATTTTTTAAAGGCCATGTTCTCGAACTCGATGTCCCAGAAATCCCCCTTCAGGTGGGGGACGAAGTAGCTCAACCGGAACGACAGCAGATTGGCCGAGGCCGCTCCGGCCGCGAGGATGAAAACCAGCATTCCGACGGCGAGTCTTTTTTTCATCTTGATTCTCCTGGCTCAACGCCTTTTTATGATGCAAAATCCGTGCCACCCGCTTCTCCCATAAAGCGGGCCGGGCCGTTGTGATGTAAAAAGGTCGTTTGTCCTCTTTCTTTTTCCCCCGCCGGGACCGCCCCGGCCGAAAGAGACGACTTCCGAACCGGCGTTTTCGCCGTCCGGTCGAAAGCGACGACCCAGCGTCCCCAGGGCGTGGCGATCTCGGCTTCCCCCGAAATCCGGACATCAAGGGCCGCTCCGTTCAGGCCGTCGGCCACGGCCGCTCCGGTCTCAAAAAAATCCAGGATCAGGGGAAAAACGAAGGTTTTTTCGCCCCGGGCGGAGATGCTCGATCCTTCGCCGATTTCGCCCTTGATCACCGAAAAGCCGGCCAGCTCCAGGGAATACGCCAGCCGGTCCAAGGTGAAGGCAAAGCCGTTGGGATTGCGGAGAGCGAATCCCAGGCTGATTTCCGCGCCGCCGATGGACAAAGATTTCGCCTCGACGGGAACAGGGGCGAAATCCAGGCCGCGGTAAACCGGGAAATCCCCCGAAAAGGCCACGGGGACGCGCCTTTCCCTTCCCCTATCATCCGCGAAGATCAATCCTCCGGCGACATAACAGACGGCTTGGTCCTTGTCCTTCAAGTCCGGGACGACGGGGAAGAGATGGGCGAAATTCAGCTTGACCGGAAGGGCGATCGTGATCTCGCTTCCGGCCTCGACCCGGATGGGCTCGGGCAGCGGGACTTGGAGCTTGAGGTATTCGGCGTCTCCGATGACCACCTGGTAATCGTAGCGGGTCAGCCGGACGGCCGTCTCCGCCGGATTGCGCAGAATCAGGCGGAAAACAAGAGTGAGCCCCCGGGGGGAAGGATCGACGATCCGTTTTTCGTGAAGCCGGACCCCCGGAACCGCCCTTTGGCCGAAGGCCGAAAGCGCCGCCAGAAGACCGAGCCACGCCGCGACTTGAGCTTTCTTCATGTTCTCTCCGCCGGTATGAAAGAAATATTTTACCATAAATCGACGGAAAGGCGATTTCCGGTATAATAGGCGGGGAAATTTCCGATCAATGCCCAAGCTTGAGCCTGACTTCCAAGACCGGCGCTTCTTCGTCCGGCTTTTCGGCGACGACGTCTACGCCGTCGGCGGGTTCGTCCGGGACATTCTCCGCCGGAAGCCCTCCGGAGAGATCGATCTCCTCGTCACCCGGCGGACCCTCGATGAAATCATCGGGATTCTGGAGCCGAAGGGCAAGGTCGACCTGGTGGGGAAAAGCTTCGGGGTGATCAAATTCACCCGGGCCGGACGGACCGTCGATATCGCCCTCCCCCGAATCGACCGGGCCGCGGTCAAGAGCGTCCGGGGGCACAAGGACATCCGGGCTCAATCCGATCCCATGCTCCCCGTCGAAGAGGATCTCCGGCGCCGCGACTTCCGGTGCAACAGCCTCGCTTGGCGGCTGTCCGACGGAGCCCTGATCGACCCCTTCAACGGCCGCCGGGATATCCGGGAGAAAATCCTCCGCCTGACCGACCCGGCGGCTTTTCCCGAGGACCCGCTCCGAGTGCTGCGGGCGGCCCGGTTCGCCTCCGTCCTCGAATTCGCCGTCGATCCCGAGGTCTACCCCATCGCCCGGAAAGTCGACCTCTCCGGCCTCAGCGTCGAACGGATCGCCGACGAGCTTTTTAAAATCCTTCTCCGCTCCCCCCGGCCTTCACGGGGCTTGGAGGAGCTTTTCCGCCTGGGAGCCCTGCGGGCCCTGCTTCCCGAGCTCTATGCCCTGACCTTGGTCATCCAGGATTCCGTTTTTCATCCCGAAAAGGACGATTTCGGGCACCACACGGTCTGGGCCCACACAAAGCTCACCGTCGACCAGGCCAAGCGGCTGGCCGAAAAGCTCGATCTCGATCCGGCCAAGCGGCCGGCTCTTCTCTGGGCCGCCCTGTTTCATGACGCCGGCAAGGCGGAGACGACGCATTGGGAATACAAGCGGGGACGAATGGCCGTCACCAGCGCCGGACACGACACGGCCGGCGAGAAGCTGGCCCTCCGGGTCTTTGACCGCCTGAAAATCCACGCCTGGAACGGGGCCGACGTCCGCGACCTCGCCCTGCGTCTCATCCGGACGCATCACCGGGCGGCCGAGCTTTGGAACAACCGGACGATCGTGACCAAGAAGGCGTTCAACCGCTTCGCCGCCGACACGGGGGGCGAGTTCGAACTGGCGGCCGTCCTGGACGCGGCCGACCGGGCCGGACGGGCCGAGCGGCCGGCGGCCGGGCTCGACCGCGAGGCCCGGTGGCTGCTCGAGTCAATGCGGAAGCACAACGTCTCCAGGGAAACGATCCGTCCGCTCCTGCAAGGGCGGGATCTTCTGAAGCTGAACGTCCCCCCCGGTCCGGGCATGGGCAAGCTTCTCAAGGATCTCTACCGACGGCAGCTGGATAATGAATTCGACACCCGGGCCGGCGCCCTGAAAGCGGCCCGCCGCCTCGTCCGGGAACAACGGCCGGCAAAGGAGCGCCCATGAAAAAGGTCCTGGTCGCCGGCGGAGCCGGCTACATCGGCTCCCACACGGTCAAGGAGCTCCGCCGGGCCGGCTTCAAACCCGTGGTCTTCGACAATCTTTCAAGCGGGCACCGCGACGCGGCCGGCGGGGCCGAGCTCATCGAGGGCGACCTGCGCGATCCGGACCTGATCGGGCGCCTGCTCAAGGAGGGCGGTTTCTCGGCCGTTCTCCATTTCGCCTCGCTCATCCAAGTCGGCGAGTCCTTTGTCGATCCCCGCAAATATTACGAGCACAACCTCCGGACTTCCCTGAACCTGCTGGGGGCGGCCCTGGACGCCGGCGTCCGGGTGTTCATCTTCAGCTCGAGCGCGGCCGTCTACGGCCTGCCCCGGGAGACGCCCATCCGCGAGGACCACCCCCTCGACCCGGTCAATCCCTACGGCCGGACCAAGGCGATGATCGAGCAGGTCCTTCGGGATTACGACCGGGCCTACGGCCTCAAGCACGTCTCCCTCCGCTACTTCAACGCGGCCGGGGCGGACCCGGACGGGGAGCTCGGCGAGCGCCATCATCCGGAAACGCACCTTATCCCCAATGTCCTCCGGGCCGCCGCCGGGGACGGTTCCATCCTCGGCGTCTTCGGGACGGATTTCCCCACGGCCGACGGGACGGCCGTCCGGGATTACATTCACGTCACCGACCTGGCCTCGGCCCATGTCCTCGCCCTCCGCCGTCTCCTGGACGGCGGATCGAGCGAGGTCATCAACCTGGGGACAAACCGGGGATATTCCGTCCGCGAAGTCATCGCCGCCGCCGAAAAAGCCACCGGGCGGCGCGTTCCCCGGGAAGATCGGCCCCGCCGGGAAGGCGACCCTCCCATTCTTCTGGCCTCGAAGGAAAAAGCCGAGCGCGTCCTGGGATGGAGGCTTCGCTTTTCCGACCTCGGCACGATTCTCGAGACCGCCTGGGCTTGGCACCTCAAGGAATCCGGAGAGCGGAAACGTCCGGGCGGCGGCGAAGCCGGTCGCTGACGGAGAACGCGATCCTCCGGCTCCCTCTTTGTTTGACTCCCCTCCGCCCGCGTGTTATAAAAGTTCATTGATCTCATGAAATCATTGAAATTCCTGCCGATCACCCTCATCCTCGCCGGCTGTCTCTTTCTCGTCGACTGCGCCCGCAATGAGACGGCCGTCCGAACGGTTCCGCCGCCGCCGGGCAAGGCGGCCGCCGTCCCTGAAGCGCCGCCGTCCGAAAAAGCGGCGCCCGCTCCGGTCGAAGAGGCGACCGGAAAAACGATCATTCCCGTCGAGGAAAAAAACTTAGCTTCCGGCGTCCTTCCGGTCAACGGCCAGGCGGCCGATGACGCCTCGATCACGATCGAGGACGTCCTCGAGCTGTACGCCGAAGCCAAGGCCGCCCGGGAACGAGGCGATTTCGAAGGAGCGGTGGCTTACCTGGACGAGGCTTACGCCGCGCTTCTCCGCCTCCGCATCCCCGCCGATTCGCCCCTGATCCAGGACAAGGACAACCTCCGCCTGCTGATCGCCCAGCGCATCCAGGAAATCAGCGCCGCCCGCCGCAATCCGGCCGTGGAGAATCACAAATCGATCCCCTTGATCGAGAACGAATGGGTTCTCCGGGAGAT
The DNA here is from genome assembly GCA_012797375.1 of Acidobacteriota bacterium. Classification (GTDB taxonomy): domain Bacteria; phylum Acidobacteriota; class Aminicenantia; order Aminicenantales; family UBA4085; genus JAAZPG01. The sequence goes on along the minus strand of JAAZPG010000422.1, from coordinate 656 downwards.
TCGGTCCTTCACCGGCCCCGAGCGGACGGCCTTCCTGGAAGGCTACCGGCGCTCCGGATTTTACAAGGATTGGATCGTCGACGAGCTGCAGAAAGCCGGCCTGCCTTCGGATCTGGTCTGGCTCCCGATCGTTGAAAGCATGTACAAACCCCTGGCTCTGTCTTCGGCCCGGGCTCTCGGCATCTGGCAATTCATCCGGACGACCGGCCTGAATTACGGCTTGAACCAGGACAAGTTCATCGACGAGCGCCGGGACCCCTATAAGTCGACCTTCGCCGCGATCAAGTACTTGGAACATCTCCACTCGTTTTTCGGCGATTGGACGACCGCCCTGGCCGCCTACAACTGCGGCGAGGGATATGTCCAGCGGATCATCAATTCGCAGAACATCAGCTACCTGGATAATTTCTGGGATCTTTTCCAGCGCCTTCCCTACCAGACGGCCCGGTATGTTCCCCGCTTCATCGCCGTCGTCTTGATCATCCGGGACCCGGAAAAATACGGGGTGAGCCTGCCCGCGCCGTATCCGCCGCTCCGCTTCGACACGGTCCGGATCCAGCACCCGGCCAAGCTGAGCGTCCTGGCGGCCGCCATGGGCTTGGATTCCTCCGAGCTCGAGTTTCTCAACCCCGAGCTCCGTTATCAATCCACGCCCG
>JAAZPG010000421.1 GCA_012797375.1 Acidobacteriota bacterium | reverse complement strand
GACAACTGGGAGTTGACCGCGGCCCTGGAGGCCGGCGATACGGACAAGGCCTTGATTATCATCGAAAGCCTGTTCGAAAACGGCGAGGCGCCGGAGATGATCCTGGCGGTCCTATCCGGATTTTTCCGGACCGCCCTTCTGGCCAAAGCCGGGCTTCGGGAGGGCCGGGATCCCAAGGAGGTTTTCCGGGAAGCCAAGCCGTCGATCAGCGAACGGTTCGGCGGCTTCTACCAGAGGATGCTCGGGGAATACCTCGCCCTGCTCGGACGGATCAAGGACGCCGACCTGCTTCGCTGGCTGGAGGAGTTGGAGGAGATGGACCGCCGCCTCAAATCGACGGCCGCCGCGCCCAAGGAAATGATCCAGGCGTTCGTCGTCGGCTATGGAAGAAAGGCGCCCGGGCGCCGGATCACTTCGCCGGGGCGTCGCTGATTTTCGTGATCTGCCGGCTCAGGCGGGATTTATACCGGGAACCCGTGTTCTTGTGGATCGCCCCTTTTTTGATGGTTTGGTCGATGATCTTGTTCACGGACGGCAGGGCTTTCTGAGCCTCGCTCTTGTCCCCGGCTTTGATCAAAACGCGAAGCTTCTTGACCTGGGTCCGCAGGGAAGACTTGTTCTTGGTGTTGACGGCGTTGCGGCGAAGGCTCGCGCGATGCTGGCGTTCAGCCGAGGCGTGTTTAGCCATGGTTTTCTCCTTGGAAGTCGAAGTATAATAAAAGAAAGGCCTTTAAAAGTCAAATTCCGCCCCTGGAGAATGCCTTGAGAGTCGTCCTGCAGCGCGTCCGGGAGGCTTCGGTCCAAACCGGCGGCGAGGTCGTCTCCCGGATCGGCCCTGGCTTGTGTCTTTTGGTGGGAGTCGAGAAAGGCGACGCCGAGGCCGACGCCGACCGTCTCGCCCGCAAAGCCGCTTCCCTCCGTGTTTTCTCCGACGCCGAAGGCCGGATGAACCTCGACGTCGCCGAAGCCGGCGGAGCGATCCTGGCCGTTTCCCAATTCACCCTGGCGGCTTCGGTCCGCAAGGGTCGTCGTCCGAGCTTCGACGGCGCCGAGGAACCCGCCCGGGCCGCGGCTCTCTTCGATCGCTTTGTCGCGGCCCTTCGTTCGACCGGATTGGAGGTTTCGACCGGGGTGTTTCAGGCCGAGATGCTGGTCCGCTTGGTCAACGATGGCCCGGTCACCTTCGTCTTGGATTCGGCCGGCGGCCCCGCGCCGGCCGGAAAACCGCTCAGCTGAACTTGAAATCGCAGATCCGGTCGAGCATTTCTTCGGCCGCGGCCCGGACATAGCGGCTTTTATCCCGGGTCAAACGGACCAGCAGGAGACGGGCCGCCGGGCCGCCGATCGCCCCAAGGGCGAGGGCCGCGGCCCGCCGGACGTCGACGTTGGGATCGTCGATCAAGCGCTTAATGTGGACGGCGGCGGCGCGGTCTTTCTTTTCGGCCAGGACGCGGAGACAGGCGCTCTTGGCGTACCAGGGAGGCCGGTCGAGACGCTCGTAAAGGGCGGCGGCCGGCCAGTTATCGCGCCGGGACAGCTCGCGGACGGCCAAGTCCCGGATTTCCTCGATGCTGTCCCCCAGGAGCTCAAGAAAAACGGAAGGAACCCAGGGGGCGTCCAGATGGGCCAGAGCCCGCATCATCCTTATCTTCTTGGCGCGGTCCCGGAAAATATCCAGCTTCTTGAGGAGAGCGTTGGTGAAAGCCTGGGTGTCGCCGGTCTGCGTTTCCGCCGGCAAGAGGCTTTCGATATCCCGGAGGGCCTGTTC
>JAAZPG010000420.1 GCA_012797375.1 Acidobacteriota bacterium | reverse complement strand
TCCCGGGCCAGCTCCAGCTCCCACGACTCAAACAAGGCTTCCAGGTCGTTCTGAAAGACGGCCTGAACGAAGAGAGGAACGCCTTCCTTGTCCTCGAAGACGTTCGTCGCCGGAAAAAAAACGGCCTGGGTCATCCGCGAGGCTTGCCTGAGGGAATCGTAGGCCGCGCCCTCGGCGTCGCGAATTTCGGCTTCGAAATAAGCTAAATAAGCCGCTCGATCGGACGATTCGAAGGCCTCCTTCAGTCCGGATAGGAACGTCCGGACGTCGGTCTGCGGCGGAAGGGATTCCTGGCCGAACGAGGCGAGAGTGAAAACGAGAACGAGCGGAAAGGCCGCCGCCCATCCCTGCATCCGCATGGTTAAATTATAGCAAAAAACGGAATCGATGATGTTTCGCGTTCTTCTCATCTCTATCCCAACATAAGCATGAAACATGCCAATAGAGGATTCCGGCCGGCGGGATCGGCTTAACCCCGAACAAAGCCCGGCCGTAAACCGCAAAATCGTTGGAAACAAAAAAGAAAAAAACCTCCGCGATTTATACGATGTAATGAATTTTTACACGGCCGATCCCTTCACCATCCGAAAAAGGCGCGTTTTGGATCCCCCGAAAACGATTTACACGGGAAGTCTTCTTCTTTAATCTAAAGACGCCGCGGGGCGATCCGGAACCATGCCGGAACCGGCCCTGGAAGGGAGACGCCCGTGAAAGCCATGCTCATCACCCGAATCCTCGACGCCTGGGAGAGCGGCGAGCCGCTCGAAAGCCGCGATCTCCCTCTCCCCGTCCCCGGTGAAGGGGAAATCCTCCTCCGCATCGCCGCTTGCGGCGTCTGCCACACCGAGATCGACGAGATCGAGGGGCGAACGCCGCCTCCCCGGCTGCCCGTCATTCCCGGCCACCAGGTCATCGGCCGGGTCGCCGCCCGCGGTCCCGGCGCCCGAAGGTTCAAGCTCGGAGACCGCCTCGGCGTTTCCTGGATTTTCTCGGCCTGCGGCAAGTGCCGTTTCTGCCTTGAGGGCCGGGAAAATCTCTGCCCGGAATTCCGAGCGACCGGCCGCGACGCCGACGGCGGGTACGCCGAGTACATGGTCGTCGGCGAGTCGTTCGCCTTCTCCATCCCCTCCCTTTTCACCGACGCCGAGGCGGCTCCCCTTCTTTGCGCCGGGACCGTCGGCTACCGTTCGTTGAAGCTCGCCGGGCTTAGGGACGGACAAGCCCTGGGCCTGACCGGATTCGGAGCGTCCGGGCATTTGGTCCTCCAGACCGCCCGGCATTTGTTCCCGCGGACGCGCTTCTACGTCTTCGCCCGAAGCCCGGAGGAACGCGTTTTCGCCGCGGAGCTGGGCGCGGCCTGGACCGGCGAGGCCTCGGACACGCCGCCCGAGGACCTGGACGCGATGATCGACACGACGCCGGTCTGGAAATCCGTCGTCGAGGCCTTGCGGTGCCTGGCCCCGGGCGGACGCCTTGTGATCAATGCCGTCCGGAAGGAAGACGGGGACAAAGACGCGCTCCGGGCGCTCGATTACGCCGGCCACCTCTGGCGGGAGAAGGAAATCAAGAGCGTGGCCAATGTGACCCGGGCGGACGCCGTCGAATTTCTCAGGCTGGCCGCGGAAATCCCTCTCCGCCCCGCGGTGCAGGAATACCCCCTGGCCGAGGCGGGCCAAGCCCTCGGCGAAATCAAGCGGCGGCGGATCCGGGGCGCCAAGGTCCTCCGGATCGGCTGAAACCCGCCGGAGGCGCTATTTCCCGGCCTTGATCTCGTCCCAGATCTTCACGTAAAGCGCGTTCTTTTCCCCCAGATCGGCCAGGATCTCGCAATGGGCCTTGATCTCGGGAGTCAGAAAAATCCCCGGATTCCCCGTGATCTCCGCCTTCAACAACGGATAGGAATCCTTGTTCGGGCACAGGTACTGGATGAACTCCGTGTTTTCCGCGGCCACGGCCGGATCATGAAAGAAATTGATGTAAGCGTGGGCCAGATCCGGCTCCTGGGCCGTCTTGGCGATCACCAGGTCATCGCAGGAAATGGCCCCTCCCTCGCGGGGCATGGCGAAGGCGATGTCCTCGTTTTCGGCCTGCACTTGGAGGATGTCGCCGCTGTAGCCGTGCACGAGAAGGAATTCGCCGGAGGCGATCCCCGTCTTGTATTGCTCGTTCTCGAACTTGGCCAGGTTTTCTTTCCAGGCCAGGACAACGTTCTTGGCCGCGCTCAGCTCCTCGGGATTCGTCGAGTTGAGGCTGTAGCCGAGGAATTTCAACGCCGCCCCGATCGTTTCCCGCATGTCGTTGAGCATGACCATCCGGCCCCGAAGGTCGGACCGGTTGAACATCGCCCAGGTCGGCTCGAAATCCTTGACCTTGCTCTTGAGGTAGGCAATCCCCGTGTTCGTCAGCATGTAGGGCACGGAATAGGCCATGGTTTTGTCGATGGCGATGGCCAGGTAATCCGGATCGACGCGGGAGAGGTTCGGCAGCCGGGAGTGGTCGAGGGGAAGAAGCATCCCCTGGCTCTGCATCAGGCTGACCATATAGCTCGTCGGGGTGATGACGTCGTAGCCCGTGGCTCCGGCCTTCAGCTTGGCGTACATCGCCTCGTTGGAATCGAAGGTGTCGATGACGACTTTGCAGTTGTTCTCGGCCTCGAACCGGGCGATCAATTCGGGCTTGACGTAATCGGACCACGTATAAACGTGCAGGATTCCCGGGGCCTTCGCTCCGCCCCCGCATCCCGCGGCCAATAAGCCGGCCGCGGCGAGAAACGCTCCCAGAGCCGACCGTCCGAACGTGCGCATCTTCATTGTCCTCCCTCCAAAGCTCCGGATTTGGATAAACGCTGGCTGACGAGCACGGTCGTGAACGTCAGGGCCAGCAGCAGGGTTGAAAGGGCGTTGATAAGCGGGGTGGCGCCGTGCTTGATCATGCTGTAGACGCGGATCGGGAGAGTGGTCGATCCGGGACCGGCGACGAAAAAGGTGATGACGAAATCGTCCACCGACAGGGTGAAGGCGATCAGGCCGGCGGCGGCCAAGCCGGGCGCGAGCATGGGCAGCAGCACCCGCCGGGTCGCCGTCCAGCCGGTCGCTCCCAGGTCGCGGGCGGCCTCGACGACCGTGAAATCAAAATCCTGGAGCCGTCCCAGGACGACCAGGGCGACATAGCTGATGCAGAACGTCACATGGGCCAGGATGATCGTCCCCATCCCCAGCTTGACGCCGGCGGCGACGAAGGCCATCAGGAGGCTGATCCCCATCAGAATCTCGGGAACCACCAGCGGCGTGTAAATCAGCGTGTAATGGACGCGTTGAAACCGCGACTTTGAGAAACGGTGAAGGGCCAGGGCGGACGTCGTCCCCAGAAGGAGGGAGACGAACGTCACGATCAAGGCGATGACCAGGGTGTTGCGGGCGGCCGTCCAGATGGCCGGCTCGTGAAACAGCCGGACGTACCACTTGAGGGAAAATCCTCTCCACGCCCCGCCGAAGCGGGAGGCGTTGAAGGAATCGACGACGAGAATAAGGATCGGAAGATAGAAAAACACCAGGACGAGGCCGGTGACGATGAAGGGAAACCGGCTGCGCTTCACGGCTTCCCGCCTCCTTCCGGCGGCTGGATCCGGGCCTTTTTCCCCTGGAGGGCGAGAACCCCTAAAAGCGGCGCCAGCACCGCCAGGATGAGAACGATCGAAAGCCCTCCGGCCAAAGGAAGATTCCGGTCGACGAAGACGCGCTGGGCGATCTTGTTGCCGAGCATTTCGCTTCCGGGTCCGCCGACGATGTCCGGAACGATGTAAGATCCCAGCGACGGGATGAAAACGACCAGGACGGCCGTGACCAAGGCCTGCCGGATGCCCGGGAGAAAGACCTTCCGGAAAGCCTGGAAAGGCCGGGCTCCCAAGTCGCGGGCGGCCTCGAGGAGCCGGTAATCGAATTTCTCGGCGGCCGCGTAAATCGGGAGGATGGCGAAGGGAAGAAACGTGTAAACCGTCACCAGGATGACCGCCCCCAGATTATAGAGAAGCTGGGAGGAGGGATCGACCAGGCCGCAGAAAACCAGGGTTTTTTTGATGAGGCCCTCGGGATGGAGAATCGACTTCCAAGCGAACACGCGGATCAGGAAGCTCGTCCAAAACGGAACGATGACAAGCATGAGGAGAAGATTCCGGCGGCGCTCCGGGGCCCGGGCGACGGCATAGGCCGTCGGGACGGCCAGGAGCAGGCAGAACGCCGTGGACAGGAAGCTGACCCACAGCGTCCGCCAGGCGATCGCGAGATACTGGGGATCGGCCAAGCCTTCGATCGTGGCCGTCGTCCAGCCGCGGCCGATGCCCCCGAAGGGATCGGCCGGGCGGAAGGCGAGGATGAAGACCAGGGCGGTCGGGATGAGAAAAAACAACGACAGCCAAAAAAACGACGGCAGGGTCAGGAAGAACTCCTGTCCCCGGCGCCGGAGGTTTTTCATGCCCCCGGCTCCCGGCCCGTCCCAGCCGCGGCGGTCATGCCTCCCCCACTTTTTGGGGCGGGGCGGCGACGAGCTTTTCATCGTCCCGCCGGAAGCCCTCGAGCATGAACCCGTCGTCGCCGTGCCAGAACACCCAGACATCGTCCTTCCAGCGGATCGGCTTCTCGTCGAGAAAAAACCGGGCGTGCTGGCGGAGAACCTGGAGGCGGTGCTCGCCGGCCCGGACCCAGTACTTCGTCGTCGGACCGAGGTAGATCACATCCTCGACCACGGCCGGAACGGCGTTCCGCTTCGGCTTCGGCTCGGGCCGGTCGCGCGAAATCTGGATCTTTTCCGGCCGGATGCTCAGGAAAATCTTATGTCCGTCGGCGATCTGTTTGTCGTTGTAAACGGTCGCGTCGGGAAGTCCCTCGATCCGGAGGCGGCTGTACTCCGGTTCCGGATGATCGGCGACGACGCCCTCCAGGAAGTTCGTGTCGCCGATGAAGGCGGCGACGAAGCTTGTCCGCGGCGCCTCGTAGATCTCAGCCGGGGCGCCGATCTGCTCGATCCGGCCGGCGTTCATGACCGCGATCCGGTCGCTCAGGCTCATGGCCTCGCTCTGGTCGTGGGTGACGTATAAAAACGTGATCCCGACCTGGTCGTGGATCATGTCGAGCTCGATGAGCATCCTCTGGCGGAGCTTGAGGTCGAGGGCGGCCAGCGGCTCGTCCAAGAGGAGGACGCCGGGCTTGTTGATGAGGGCCCGGGCGACGGCCACCCGCTGGCGCTGGCCGCCGGACAGGAGATCCGGCTTCTTGCCGGCCTGGTCCTCCAACCGGATGAGGCGGAGCATCGTCTCGACTTCGCGGTCGATCTCGGCCTTCGGCTTCTTGGCGATCTGGAGACCGAAGGCGATGTTGTCCCGGACGGTCAAGTGGGGGAACAAGGCATAGCTTTGGAAGATCGTGTTGACCGGGCGCCGGTTCGGGGGAAGATCGGTGATCTCCCGGCCGGCGAGAAAGACTTGGCCGGCGTCGGGCGTCTCGAACCCGGCGGCGATGCGGAGCATCGTCGTTTTGCCGCAGCCGCTCGGGCCGAGAAGGGCGAAAAACTCGCCCCGCTTGATTTCCAAGGACACGCCGTCGACGGCCTGGATGGCTCCAAACCGCTTGGAGACGTTTTTAAACTCGAGAAATTCGGCCACGGCGCTCCTTCTGTGAGGGGCATTATGGAACAATCGTTCTGGTTTTTCAAGAACGAATATGCTATAAATACCGCCGACGCAAATGAATGTCATTTCGATAGTTATCCAGATTTTTGTCCTCCTCTTCGCCATCACGGTGCACGAGGCGGCCCACGGCTGGACGGCCAAGAAGATGGGGGACCCGACCGCCTACAACATGGGGCGGGTGACCTTGAATCCCATCGCCCACATCGATCCGTTCGGAACGATCCTCCTGCCGCTTCTTCTCTCGCTGGCCCGCCTGCCGGCGTTCGGCTGGGCCAAACCCGTGATGGTGAATCCCCGCAATTTCCGCAATCCCCGCCGGGACAACCTCTGGGTCTCCTTCGCCGGACCGGCGGCCAACATCTCCGTCGCCCTCGTCTCGCTCATCCTCCTGTTCCTGATGAAGCTGACGATTCCCGGCGTCGGGCGGTTTATCCAGGCCTTGATCAACGGATTCTTCCGGCAGATGGGCTTCCTCCTGCCCGTCCTCTCTCGAGGATTCTATCCGCTGGAGGGCCTGGCCCTCATTCTGATCATGACCGTGCTCATCAATTCTTATTTCGCCCTTTTCAACCTCATCCCGGTTCCGCCGCTGGACGGATCCGGCGTGTTGATGGGGCTTCTTTCGGACCAGGCCGCGTTCCGCTACGATCGGATCCGGCCCTTCGGTTTCATCATCGTCCTCTTCCTGATTTATATGGGTTTCCTGGACATCCTGATGTGGCCGGTGAAGCTCATGATTGTGATTGTGCTCGGATGAATCCCACCCCCGATCCCCGCAAAATCGTCCTCAGCGGCGTCCGCCCGACCGGGCCGCTGCACCTCGGCAACTACGTCGGCGCCCTCCGCAATTGGATTGCCTTCCAGGACCTCTACCGGTGCTTCTACGCTATCGTCCCCTGGCACGCCCTGAGCTCTGAATACGCCAACGCCAAGGCGATCCGGGGCTGGTCCTACGAGGTCGCCGTCGACTGGCTCAGCGTCGGCCTCGACCCGGAAAAATGCGTCATGTTTCTCCAGTCCGAGGTCAAGGAACACGCCGAGCTTCATCTTCTCTTATCGATGATCACTCCTCTGCCCTGGCTCGAACGGGTTCCCACCTTCAAGGAACAGCTGAAAGAGCTCCAGGAAAAAGAGCTGAACACGTATGGTTTTCTCGGTTATCCCGTCCTTCAGGCCGCCGACATCATCCTCTACAAGGCCGATCTCGTCCCCGTGGGCGAGGACCAGGCCGCCCATGTCGAACTGACCCGGGAGATCGTCCGCCGTTTTAACCGCCTCTACGGCCCGATTTTTCCCGAACCCCGGACGATGCTGACGGAAGTGCCGCGGCTGGCCGGAACCGACGGACGGAAGATGAGCAAATCCTACGGCAACGCCATCTACCTGAAGGATTAGGCCGAGACGATCCGGGCGAAGATCCTCCCGATGGTCACCGATACCCGGCGGGTCCGCCGAACCGATCCCGGCGAGCCCGACGACTGCCCCGTTTTCACCCTCCACAAGGCCTTCGTCCCCAAGGAGGCGCGGGAGGACATCGCCCGCGGCTGCCGGACGGCCGGGATCGGCTGCCGCGACTGCAAGGCCGTCCTCCTGGAGCATTTGTTCCGTTTCCTCGAACCGGTTTGGGAGCGCCGCCGCGCCTTAGAAAAGAACCCGGAGAGAATCTGGGAGATTTTCGAAGCCGGCAACAGCCGGGCCCGCCGCGTCGCTCAAGCCACGATGGCCGAAGTCCGGGACGCCCTGGGATTTTAGGCTCGAGGCCCGGACGCATGGTCGACCCCGGATATCCCAACGAGGAAGGCCCGCTCGAGAAGCCGGCCCCCGAAGAGGAATCCGCCGTCGAGGGGGGCGGGGACGGCTACCAGATCAAGCTCGATATTTTCGAGGGACCGCTCGACCTTCTTCTCTTCCTTATTAAAAAGAAGAAGATCGGGATCGAGGATATCCCCCTGGCCGTGATCACCCGGGAATACCTCGATTACCTCCACGGCCGGGAACGGATCAACCTCGACCGGGAAGCCGAATTTCTCTTGATGGCCGCCCTCTTGATCTACATCAAATCGCAAATCCTCCTTCCCCGGGAGCAGCCCGTCGAGCCGGACATCGACCCTCGGAAGGAGCGGCCCGACCGAACCGAGGATTACGAGCGGGTCAAGGTCGTTTCCGCCGTCCTCCGGGACAAGGAGGAGGAGCAGTCGACGATCTGGCGGCGGACGGCCCTCAACGTTCCGCTGCCCGAGGAGGATCTCGACTTGATCGAGGTCTCGCTGTTCGACCTGGCTGAATCGTTTTTCGCCATGATGAAGCGGAAACAAGCCGTGCCGCAGCGGATCCTCAAGACCAAGGAAATTTCGGTCGCGGACAAAATCCGGGAAATCGTGAGCGCCCTGCGGGAGCACGGCTTTCTCGATTTTCTTGAATACCTGGACGCCCAGGAGACCCTCGAGGAGGCCCTGGTCGCCTTTTTCTGCCTCCTGGAGCTGATCAAGGCCCGCCGGGTCGTGGCCGTCCAGGAGCAGCTGTTTCACACGATTAAGGTCTGGCTTCGGAAAGAGCCGGCCGGCGAGGACGCCTGATGGACGATTTAAAGAACATTCTCGAAGCCTTGATTTTCATCTCGGTCGAGCCGTTGACGATGGACAAGATCAAGGAAGTGCTTGATGGAACGCCCGAGGAAGAGATCCTCCAGGCCCTTCTCCGGCTCGGGACGGAAATGGAGGACGCCCCCCGTCCCATCCGCTTGGTGCAGACGGGCGGCGGCTGGGTGTTCATGACCAAACCGGCGTATGATCTCCACGTCCGGAAGCTTCTTCAGATCGAGCGCCGCAAGCGGCTGTCGTCGGCCGCCCTGGAAGCCCTCTCGGCCGTCGCTTATCATCAACCCGTGACCCAGACCGACATCATGAACATCCGCGGCGTCGATTCGACCCATGCCCTTCACACCTTGCTCGAGAACAAGCTCATCAAGATCTCCGGCCGCAAGGACGCGCCGGGACGGCCGCTGCTCTACCGGACGACGGAGAAATTCCTGACGTATTTCGGCTTGAATTCCCTCGAGGAGCTTCCCCGGGAGACGGAGCTGAAGAAAATCCTCGAGGAAGGCAACGCCTGAGGTTTTTCATCCGGGCCGGCCGTCCCGATTTGGCCTTTCCCCGGCTGTATCCGTCCGACCGCCGTCGCCCGCGGGAAAGGGAGAGACGATCCGGCCGACAATTTTCATGGATTCCTGCGGGCGATCGCGCCGAGGCGGAGAGGAAAGAAAGCCCCGCCTCTCCCGCCGGACGGACAGGAGCGTCAAGGACGAGCCGCGGCGCCTCGGCCCGCTTTTCCCGGGACGGGAGGGACTTCATCTAAGTTCAATCCTTATCTTGACTTAGCGATTGACAAACCGGGTTGAATCGTTTAGACTTAACCATCTTTTTCACCCTTTTGATTAACATGGTTAGGAAATCATATCCGTCTTTTATGCTCGCGGGAGCAAATTCCATATCCGGGAAAACCGGGAGCGGACAAGCCACGGTTTTGCCGGCGGGCGGATCCGCCGGCGCCCTACCCATCAAGGAGACCCCATGACCGAAGATGCAAAGCAGAACAACGAAAAAATCTCGGCCGAGGATTACGAGAACCTGCTGGACAAGTACCAATTCAGCTCCCAGGAAGTCAGCCCGGGAAAAATCGTCGCCGGGCGCGTCGTTAAAGTCCTGCCCGCCCACATCCTGGTCGACATCGGCCTGAAAAGCGAGGGACTCATCCCGATCGAAGACTTCACGGAAAGCGCCGACGCCCGGATTCCCTCCGTGGGCGACGAAATCGAGGCCGTGCTGGAGCGGACCGATTCCAAGGAAGGATACTTCATCCTGTCCAAGCGCCAGGCCGACGCCCGCCGGGCCCTGGAGCTTCTGGAAAAGGCCTACGAAGAAGGCGCCTCCATCAGCGGCCGGGTCATCGACAGGATCAAGAACGGCTATACCGTCCATGTCGGTCTCAAGGCTTTCATGCCCGATTCCCATGCCGAGCTCCGGCCGCTCAAGGACCCGGCTAAGATCGTCGGCCAAACCCTCAAGGTCAAAGTGATCAAATACGACCGCAAGACGGAAAACGCCGTCGTCTCCCACCGGGCCTACCTGATGGAAGAGCGGGACAAGAAGAAAAAGATCGTCTTCAGCCAAATCCAGAAAGGCCAGAAACTAAAAGGACTGGTCCGCTCCCTGACGAGTTTCGGAGCGTTCGTCGATATCGGCGGAGTGGAAGGCCTGCTTCACGTCTCGGACATGACCTGGGGAAAGATCGCCAACCCGCACGACCTGTTCAAGATCGGCCAGGAAGTCGAGGTTCTCGTCCTCGATTTCAACGAGAAGGACGAAAAGATCTCCCTGGGGACCAAGCAGCTCACCCCTAATCCTTGGGACAACATCACCGACAAGTACAAACCCGGCGACCGGATCGAGGGAAAAGTCTCGTCCCTGACCGACTTCGGGGCGTTCGTCGAGCTGGAACCCGGCATCGAAGGACTCGTCCACATTTCCGACCTGACCTGGTCTCGGAAAATGATTCATCCAAAAAAGCTCCTGAATCTCGGCGACAAGGTCACGGTGTCCATCCTGGACGTCAATCCGACCTCCCGGCGCGTCTCCCTCGGCCTGAAACAAACCCAGCCCCATCCGCTGGAAGAGTTGAAAAAGCGTCTCGTCCCGGGAACCCGGATCAAGGGGCGGATCACGTCCATCACTGATTTCGGAGCGTTTCTGGAAGTCGAACCCGGCATCGAGGGCCTGATCCATATCACCGACATCTCCTGGGAAAAGATCAAGCACCCCTCGGCCAAGCTGAAAGTGGGCGACGAGGCCGAGGTCGTCCTCCTGAACATCGACGTCGAGAAGCAGAAAGTCTCCCTCGGCATCAAGCAGCTCGAGGGCGACATCTGGGAGGAATTCTTCCTCCGGCAGAAAGTCGGCGACCTGCTCAACGTCAAAATCGTCCGGATCGCCGAATTCGGCGTGTTCGCCGAGATTCTCCCCGGGATCGAGGGCGTTGTCTTTAATTCCGAGATCGACGAGAAAAAGGTCGAGAACCCGGCCGAGGTCGTCTCGGTCGGCGATCAGAAAACGGCGAAAATCATCAAGCTGAATCCCCGGGATAAGAAGATCTCCCTCAGCTTCCGCCAGGCCCAGAGCGACCTGCAGAGGCAGGAATACCAGAAGTATCAAGAAACCCAGGATGACCGGTTGACCTTCGGCGACCTGATCAAGGACCAGCTCCGCCAGCTGCAGAACGCCAAGAAATCAGGCGCCGAAACGGAGGAGAAACCCAATGATTAAGGCCGACCTCATCAACAAGATTTCCAAGGAGCTGAACATCCCCAAGCAGGAAGCGGAGACCGGCGTCAATATGTTCTTCGAGACGATCAAGGAAGCCCTGCTGGCCGGGGAGGAGATCGAGGTCCGGGGCTTCGGCTCCTTTCGGTTCCGGAACCGCCCGCCCCGCTCCGGCCGCAACCCGAGGACGGGCGACCCGGTCAAGGTTCCGCCCAAGAAAGTCCTCTATTTCAAGCCGAGCAAGCTGCTCAAGGAACTGATCAACAAGTAACATGGAATATATCGCCGCTCCCTGGCGGGAGCCTTACATCCGGAGCACGTCCAAAAAAGAAACGGGCTGCGTTTTCTGCCGGGCGGCCCGGACCCGGGACGACGCGTCCGCCTTCGTCCTCGACCGCGGCCGGCGGGCGTTCGTCCTGATGAACAAATTTCCGTACCTGCCCGGCCATCTCATGATCGCCCCGTACCGCCACTCGGCCTCGCTCGAGCGCGCCTCCCGCGAGGTCACCGGGGAAATGGACGAGCTTCTCCGGAGCTGCCTGCGCGTCCTAAAAAAGCACTACCGCCCGCAGGGGTTCAACATCGGCCTGAACCTGGGCCGGGCGGCCGGCGCCGGCGTCATCGATCATTTTCACATGCACGTCGTTCCGCGCTGGACCGGCGACTCGAATTTCATGCCCATCTGCGGGCGGACGAAGATCGTCCTCGAGGATCTCGAGACGACGTACGCCCGGCTGGCCCCTCTTTTCCGCCGGGAACGGCGGAACACTCCCTCAAAATCATGACCCCCGCGTCCCCGAGGTGAACCGATGCTCAAATCCATGCGTGAAAACGTCAAGTCCCTGAAGTGGGTTCTCTGGCTTGTTGTCGCCGCCTTTGTCGTCTCGATCTTCTTCATCTGGGGCGCGTCCGGAAAGCTCACCGGCGACGACGCCGGGAACACCCTGGCCGTCATCGGCCGGAAAAAAATCAGCGGCGATGATTATCTCCAGGCTCTTCGCAACCGGATCGAAGCCATCAAGTCGCAATACCAGGAAATCGACCGGGCGTTCATCGAGCAGCTCAACCTTCCCCAGCAGGTCCTGGAGCAACTCGTCGAGCAGACTCTTCTCGTGGAACAGGCCCGGGCGATGCGGCTGCGGGCGAGCGACGAGGAGCTCCGCGACCGGATCACGTCTATTCCCGGCCTCCAGCAGAACGGCAAATTCGTCGGCTACGAAATGTACAAGAGGGTTCTCCAGTACAACCACATCAACCTCAGCGAGTTTGAACACAGCCTCCGCCAGGACATCGTCCTGGACAAGATGATCCGGCTGCTGACGGCCGGGTTGGCCGTCACTCCCGACGAGGTCTGGTCCGATTACCAAAAGGCCTCCGACTCGGCCGGCATCGATCTGCTGATCCTGGAGACGTCCAAGGTCTCCCTCGACGAGGCGCCGTCGGCGGCCGAGGTCCAGGCTTTCTTCGAGGCCCGCAAGGGCGCTTATCTCATCCCGGAGAAAAGGGAAGGCCTGGCTGTCTTCTTGAAAGCCGAGGATCTGAAAAAGGAAATCGAGCTGTCCGAAAAGGACATCGAGAACTATTACCAAGCCAATTTGTCCCGGTTCACCAACCCGGAATCCGTCCGGGTCGGCCGGATTTGGCTGCCGTTCGAGGGGAAAGACAAAGCCCTTGTCGAAGCCGAGGGCCGGCGCGTTCTCGAACGTCTCGGCGCGGGGGGCGATTTCGCGGCCCTGGCCCGGGAGCTGTCCAAGGACGCCAAGGCGTCCGGCGGAGGCGATTACGGTTTCTATGATTGGCAGTCGCTTCCCCAGCCCGAACGGGATGAGATTCACCGGCTGACATCCGGCCAGACCTCGGACCTGATCGCCGAGGCGGACGGCCTCGCCGTCATCCGGGTGACGGAAAAAACGGCCGCGACGACGACCCCGCTGGCCGGAGCCTCGGCCCAGATCCGGTCCATCCTTCTGGACGAAAAAGCCCGTCAGCTCGCCGACACCCGGATCGCCAAGATCGAGAAGGAGGCCAAGTCGGCCCGGAGCCTCGAGACGGCCCTCCGGAAAGCCGGCCTGAAAGGGGAATCCACCGGGCTGTTGAAAAACGGCGAGGCTTGGAGCGACAACGATCCGTCCGGCGCCGTCGGCACGGCCCTCTTCGGGCTCAAGGAGAAAGAAGTTTCGGCCCCGGTCTACACCTACACCGGCGTCGGTCTAGTCGAGCTGCGGAAGGTTGAGGCTCCCCGGCCGGCGGCGTTCGAGGAAGTCAAGGCAGACGTCGAAACGGCCCTGGTCAACGAGCGCAAAATGGAAACGTCCCGGGCCCGCCTGGCCGCTCTCGGACGTCGTCTCGAGGAGAAAAACTGGGAGGATATCGCGGCCAGGAACGGATTCGAGTTCAAGACCGTCGAGGCCCACAAGCGCGACCAGTATATCGCCATCGTCGGCGAAAGCAAGACGGCCGACGACCTGGCCTTCACCCTTCCCCTGAACGAGGCCAGCGCGCCGTTCGATTTCGAGACGGGGACGGCCGTCCTTCGCGTGCGCGACCGGAAGACGGTGACCCGGGAGGAATTCGAAAACGTGAAGGAAACCCAAACGGCCCAGATCCTGAACCAGAAAAAGAACATGTTCCTCCAGGCCTACCTGGCCAAGCTTAAACAGGAAAAGGGCATTCAGATCAAGTACGACAAGTTCCTCCAGCTCACCCAGGACGTCCTCTCCCGGTACGAATCCGCCAAGCAGTAATCCCGGCCTGGAATCGGGGACGGATTCGGATTTCGCGCCGATACCCGCGAATCCCGCCGGGTGCCGTTTTCTCTGCTCTGAATTCCACCCCTGTCTCCCATGTCCTTCGTTTGTCCTCCGCGGTGGACAACAAAAAGCCGGACGAACGGAAAACGGAGCGGGCCGAAAAAAGCGCGGGATTCCGGGGACGCGCGTATTTAACGGATATTCATGCGTTTGGAAATTCGAGTCTGAATTTTCGTCTTTTTGGTACGATTCTTGCCGATTCTCTTTTTGGAACGGCTCGAAAAACGCCGGCCAAGGAGAAGCGAGATGAAGACGAAGACGATGACGGCCTTCCTGATCCTGGCCGCGACGGCCATGACGACGGCGGCCTGTTTCCGTTCCTACGGGCACCGCCGTTATCCCGGCACGCCGAGGTTTGCGTCCAATGACTACGCCTATGTCCAGCTTCTCCGGCGCGAGCCCCGCCGTGATCATGTCCGGTTGGGCGAGGTTTGGTTCAGGCCCGAACCTTGGATGGACCGTTATGAAGTCAAACTCATTCTCCGGGAAAAGACCGCTCGGATGGGCGGCGACGCGCTGATCATCGTGGCCGACCGGTATCCGCGCGGCGCCGCCGCTCGCCGCTACCGGAGCCGGGCCGTCGGCGAACGCTGGATCATCGGCTTCGTCATCCGTTACCGGCGCTAGCCCGCCCCGCATGAGCCTTCTCGGCCGCGTCTGACCTGGACGATTCCCGAGTCAAGCCGGCGGCAAAGACAAAACGCGGCGGGGGATGAATCACCGAGCGCCCGGCGGACGGTTTTCAACGAAGCCAAGAGCAGGCTTGCCGGGATTCTCCGACAGGCGGTCTCCAACGGGGCCGGCGGAACATAAGCCCTTTCCCCGGACAACAACCGTCCCGAGGGCGGCCGCCGGGGGACGACGATTCCCGCGTCTTTGACAACCCGCGAGTCCGTCGGCTAAAGTAGAGGCCTGTTGAAGGAGGCCCCGATGAATCCCGTGAAAAACAAGCTCTACGCCGCGGCCGAGAAAGCCGTCACCCAATCCCTCCGGATCAAGGCCGGAGAACAGTTCCTCCTGGTCACGGACAAGGCCAAGATGGACATCGCCGAGGCTTTCGCCTTCTGGGCCAAGAAGTGCGGAGCGGAGACGACGACCTATCTGATGACGGAAACCCTCCGGCCGATTTCCGAACCGACGAAGCTTTTTCGGATGCTGGCCGAAAGTCCGAAGGTCATGGTCTACATGCTCGACGCCCGGATCGCCGAAAAGCCGTTTCGGGGCTACATGGTTCAAGCCGGCGAGACCCACGGCCGGCTGTGCATGATGCCCGGGATCACGGTCGACATGATGGAGCGGCTGGTCAACATCGACTATGTCAAGCTGGCCGAAAAAACCAAGAGGATCATGCGGCTTCTCAAGGACGCCGGAGACGTCCGGATCACCAACCCGGCCGGAACCGACATCTCCTTCAGCGTCAAAAAGCGCGGCTGGCACATCGACATCGGCGACATTTCCAAGCGCGGCCGCCACGGAAATCTCCCGGCCGGCGAATGCTACACCTGCCCGATCGAGGAGACGTTTACGGGCAAGGCGGTCATCAGCCTGATCGACGACAAGCTCGGCCGCGGGGTGATGCATTTCGAGCGCGGGAAGCTTGTCTCCTCTTCCGGGAAGGGCATCGAGGCGGTTCTGAAGAACATCGGCGAAGATCCGACCGGCCGGATCATCGGGGAATTCGGCGTCGGGACCAACGCCGGGGCCCGCATCTGCCCCAATATGCTCGAGGCCGAGAAAGCCTTCGGCACGGTCCATTTCGCCGTCGGCGATTCCTACGGGATCGGGATCAACAAGAGCCGCCACCACTACGACGCCTTGATCGAAAAGGCCTCGATTTACGCCAAGGGCCGCTGGATCGCCCGGGACGGCCGCTATCTCGTTTGACTTCCCGTCCGGGGCCGGGCTATCCTCTCTCCCGGACCTGACGCCGGAATTACATAAACCGGGGGAGAATCTCTCTTGAATCACAGCGAAATCGTCAGCTTTATCTGGGGCGTGGCCGATCTCATCCGCGACACCTTCAAGCGGGGC
>JAAZPG010000419.1 GCA_012797375.1 Acidobacteriota bacterium | reverse complement strand
GGCCGTGTCAACGGATGTTTGCATTTTGGGAGCCATCGTGACTCTCTTTAACATGAGATTTTCGCGGTCAGCTCGTAAAACTTATCCAAGGATCCGTTGATTTTCGCTTCATGAATGCAGCTCCTCTCGCTATTCCAGTCTTCCGCACGGTACACTAGCCTTCGGAATGAATTATATCTTACGGAAAATCAGACAGGCAGATCGGGATCAAGGCCGGCTTCCCTGGACGCAAGGCGGCCGCGGCGCCTTGTCCCGCGGCGGATCGGCCGCGGCTCTTGTGATGATCTGAAGGGCGTCGCGAGGAATCGAGCGGCTCTCCGCCCGCGCCTCAATAGAGAACACCCTCGGGGCCGTCGGCCCCGTAAAGGCCGATCAGCCGGTCGATCTCGGCTGTTATGAGATCGCGACGGACAAGCATGTTCCGGATCTCGGATGGATTCAAGCAGCCGCCGGTCGCGGCGCGTATGGTTTCGAAATCGAGCGTTTTCAGTCTTTCGACGAAGCCCTTGGGGAGCTGGCGCATCAGCTTCGGTCCCTCGCGGTGCTTTTCGGTATAGATGAGGCGCTTGTCGAACTTGGACGCGGCGAAGGCCCGGGAATGATCGATCAGGATGAGATGCCAATCCGGCGTAACGAGGACCTGATTCAGGTGCCGGTCGTAGTTGCCGATGAGATTGTCGAAGGCCCGCTGGAGATAGGTCGCCCGGTTCCAGTCGAGGAGCCGGGAGCCGGGTATTCTCAGCTTCTTTTCTTCCTTTTCGAGCGCGGTCATGCAGCCGTCGATCCAGATCTGAAGGCTGCCCCGTTCCCCTTGAAACCGCCGCTCGACGGTCGGCGGGACCATGTTCAGGCGAAGATGGCGGTCGAGAAGGTAGGCGGCGATCTCGTACTGCCAGCCTTCGATGAACCCCCCCAGCCGGCCCTCGGGATTCTTCCAGAGTCCATAACGCTCGACGCCGCCGAGCGCGAGGGTGAGCCTCCAAGGACTCGTCACGGCCTGTTCTCCCGAAATCCGTTCCTGGCCGGTGATCTCGGCCTCGCGCAAAAACTTTTCCCAGGCCGCCGCCTCGGCGATTTCGACGATCGGGGCGTCCTGGGCGCTCGTCCGGGCCGGCGCGGCGGCTGTCGCCGCAGGCGGACGCCCGGCGGAAACGATCTCCAGGGCGGAGGCCTTCGTCGAATCGACCGACCAGGAGACGACGCCGGCCGTCCCGCCGATTCCGGCGAGAAGGAGGATGCCGATCCACTTGAATCCAGATTTGTTGATCACCGGGCCGTTCTCCGTCTGCCACGGCCGGCCCTTCGAGGCGTCCCGGGGGGTCCCTTCACGCGCCGGAGGCGCGCCTCCCAGCCGAAGATCGCGGCGCCGGTCAGTCATACAGGATCCGATCCTCGCCTTGATCCGCGATCATGGCTTGGATTTCCCGCAGAAGGATGTCCCGCCGCTTCAGGACGGCCTTGATCTCGTCATTCTTGAGGTAGCGGCCGACGGCTTCGCGGACGGCGTCGAGATCCAGCCGTTCGATCGCCCGGACGAACCGCCGGGGCAGCCGGCGGAAGAGGAAGGGCCGCCCGTCTTCGGCCGTCTTGATCCCGTTCAAGCCGAACACCAGGCGGCGCCCGTACTCCCCGCGGCAGCCGAAAGCCCGGCTGTGGTCGATCAGAATCGTCCGCCAGTCGGAGGTGTAGAGAACATTCTGCTGGGTTCTGTCGTCGTTGGCGATCAGACAGTCCCAGGCCCGAGCGACGTATTTCATGTCGTTGAAGGCGCCTTCGGCCTCGGGGGGGATCACGATGTTCTGCTCGACCACCTGAACCAGGTTGAGAGTGCGGCCGACCCAGAGAGAGAGCGCGCCGGGGCGGCCGTCCAGGCTGCGTTCGACGGTCGGCGGAACCATATTGAGCCCGAGCAGCTTGTCCAGACGGTAGGCGGCGATCTCGAAGCGCCACTGGTCCAAAGTATCGCCGTCGCGCTCCTCGGGATTTTTCCAGACGGCCGTCTTTTCGATCCCCCCCTTGCGGAGGATCACTTTCTTCGGGCGGGTAATGCCTTCACCGATGGCCCTGACCTCGACAATCTCCGCCGTCCGCAGGAATTCCTCGCATTCAGCCCGGCGGGCGATCTCATCGGGCAGGAACTGGGCCGCGGCGAAAGAGGCGGGCCAGGCGGCCGCGAAGAGGGCGGCGACGACGCTCCGGAGAACCCGGCTCCGGCGGGCTGGTCTCCCGTTCATAGTCAAATTTATAGGCTTTATCCCCGGGGGAGTCAACAAAGACGAGGACGCGCTCCGGACCTCTTAAGATGCGCCCGCCGACGACGCGCCCGGATGCGGACGGCCGGCGAAACCGAGGAGCCGTCTTTCTTCCGCGGCGGCCGCGATCAGGAGGTTACTTTTTCAGCGCGGAAAGGACGTTGTGGACCATCGTTGCCCGTTCTCCTTCGGTTTCGAGCGTCAGGAACTTCTCGAACATCTTGATCGCGCCTTCATTGTCGCCGGTATTAAGGAAAACGTAGCCCATCTTAAGATACGGGTCGGGCCACTCCGGCCGGATCTGCATGGCCAGCTCGAAGTATTTCTTGGCTTCGGGGAGGTTTTGGTTGGAGAAATAAATTTCGCCGACGTTGTAGGCCAGGACCTCGTCCTTGGGCGAACGCTCGATGGACCGCCGGAAATATTCCTGGGCCTCGGCGAGCTTGTTCTGCTTCAAAAAGATGTCGCCGATACCGGCGTAAGCCTTCCCCGAAACCTCCCGGCCCAAGGTCGCGTCGTTGGCGGAAAGGTCGATGATCTTGTCGTAAAGCTCCTTCGCCTTTTCGTAATCGCCCTTTTCCTTGTAAGCGTCGGCGATGTTGACCTGGACCTGGTAGGCCTTGGGATTCTTTTCCAGGAATAATTCGTACCGGGCGATGGCTTCGTCGTAGTCGCCGTCCTTGTAATACTGGTTTCCCTCATCGAGAAAGACGAGCGAGTCTTCGTCCTGGAGGACGGCCCCGTCCGCGCCCCCGATGATTTTTTTCAGCTTGATCCACACTTTGGCGTTGCGGGAAAGCTGGGAGATCGTCACGGCCTGGGCGGAGGGCTCGAAGCCTTTCATCACGACCGCCAAGTTCCATTGGCCCGTCCCGAGGCCCAGGAACGACCACTCGCCTTTCTTATCGGTCAGGGCCTCCTGCTTCACTCCGCCGCCGCCCTGGACGAAGCTCAGGGTGACTTGGGCGCCCTCAAGGGGATTGCCCTCCTCGTCGGTGACGTTTCCGCTGAGAAAGGCGGTCCCGCGTCCCGCCTGAGCGTAAATCAGGCCGGACGCGAGGAAAACAACCGAAAGACCGAGGGCCGTCGTCCGCAGGATTTTCGTTTTCATTTGTGTCCTCCATCCATCATGCATCATACGCAAAAACCATGCCATTCAGTCCCTTGAGGGGCTTCAGGGGAAAACGGATTTCCGGTCCCGAATTCCTCTTCTGCTTGCCCGGTCATCGACCTCAGGAAAAACATTATATCACTTTTGCCTGGCTCGGGACGTCGTTTTTCTCCCTCTGGAGGATGGATCAAAGCGAGATCTTGATCTTTTTATAGGTTTTGATGCCGTCTTTGGCGTTCTTGAGGATCAGCCGGAGTCCGTATTCACCCGGCGATGCCTCCATCGGGACGTTCAGGACGTAATCTTCGGCCTTCACCCGATCGAAATCGGCGTCGGCGATTTCGATCGGGTATTCGGCTTGGTATTGCCGGATCACATTCTCGTCTTTCTCCAGGAGATCGAGGGTCAGAACGAGGATCGCCCGCATGACCCGGTTCTTGATCTCGAACCGGATGTCCCGGTACGGGACGGCGATTTCGATCAAGGCCGCGCCCGGCTTCGGCCGCTCGACCTTGACCTTGAACTCGATCCGGCCTTCCTCGGGACCAACGTAGGGCTGCCAATCCTTCTGGGTCCGGTTGAGGATCGCGACTTGCTCGACGCTTTCCGGATCGAGTTTGTAGTTGCCGTTCCACCAGGCGTCGGTGAACGTGAGCGGGAAAAATCCGTAGTACCAATACTCGGTCGGAACGCCCCAGAACGTGACTCCCCGGGGGTACGTGATCCGATTCGTCGGCGGACCGAGCAGGATGTAAACCCGGCCGCGGTCCTGGAGCCAGCCGGGCTCGGAGCCCTCGGAAAACAGGCGGTTGGCCTCTTCGATGCGGGCGAAGTATTCTTCCTTGAAGCTTTTTTCTCCGGGGAGCTTTTCGGACTCGCGCTTCTCCCAGAATTCTTCCATGAACGACGTCCGGTCCCCGGCGGGGATGGCCAGGAACCGTTGCCGCTCCTGCTTCGTGATGAGGTAGCGGACCTTGGACAGGAAATCCCGGCTCTCCGCGTCCAGCGAATTGATGACTCGGGCGGTGATACAAGCGGAGGCGAACCCCGCCAACGCCAGAATGAGGACGGCCGAACGCCTCCCCTGGTTGTTCATTTTTTCCGCTTGAGCTCTTCGATTTTGTCCTTGATATTCGGCTGGTTCGGCTCGATCCTCAAGGAATTCTCGAAGGCGGCGAGGGCTTCCGGGACATTCCCGTCCGCGGCATAGCAGTCCCCGACGGCGTTGAGGACGTTCAGGTTCGTCCCGAAGTGTTTCAAATAGTCCTTGTAATGGGCGATCGCCTCGGCGTTCTCACCGAGGGCTTGGCAGGTCCGGCCGGCGTACTCGAGGAAGTCCCATTTTCGGTCATCGGCGAGGAACGGTTGAACGGCGGCTTTAGCGCCGGCATAGTCCATGATTTCGATGAGGAGACGGATGTAGTCGAGAGCAAAGGGAATCGACGCCGGGTCGCTTCGGAAAGCGGCTTCGAGCCGGGGCCGGGCCAGGTCAAAATCCTTCCTGTTCAGATATTGGATCCCGATGATGCGGGAAAAGACAGGGGCGTCCGGCGACGGCTGGGGAACGGACAGGACCCAGGGCCGCTTCAGGACCGGCAGGGCGGTGATCAGGAACTGTTCTTTCGCCGTGACCTGCGGAGCGCGGGCGGCGTTCTGGATGGAAATGCGGAGGGTATAGTAGGCGGCCGGCCAGCCGGCCATGGGGAAGGATTCGAAAATATTCGCCGGGTCCGGGTAATCGGCGATGTTTTTTGTCATGGTCTGGTGGACTTGCGGGCCGTTTTCCGTTTCCCGGACGACGGTGTACTCGATGAATCCGCCGCGGAGGACTTCGGCGGGGATGTTCTGAAGCTGGAAAAAGGCGTGGAGGGTTTCTCCGGGAAGGAACTCGTTGCGCGGCGAGGGCGTCAGTTGAAGCCCGCTGAAGACGAAGGGCTTAGTCTGTCCGCGGAATTTGGCGGCCGAGTCGAGCCGGTTTGAAATGGCCGGGGCGTAAAGCGTGAACGCGCCGGGGGCCGGGATGATGAGGCTCGCTTCGGCCGAGGTGAATTCGCGCGAAACGCGGTTCTTGAGAAGGATGTTGAGGCGGTAAGAACCGGGCACCAGCGGAAAAACATCCTGAAAGCTGAAGAGCTTATCGCGGACGGCCGCCAGCTGCGACTCGGTCATGTCGAAGGGGACGGACCGGGTGAACTGGTAAACAACCGTGCCCTGCGGATCGGTCACGGAAACATCCGTCTCGAGGTCGGCGTGATAGCGGTCTTCGACGGGCTCAAACGACAGGCGCTTGGGTTCGACGAGGAAATGAACGAACGCATCCCCCGCGGGGCCTTGATAGACCCGAACGAGCGAGTCGCTTTCGATGTAGTTGGCCGTGTAATCGACTTCGATGATGTCCTTGTAAAGGAGGAGCTTTTCGGCATACTCGTCCTTGATCTTTTCGTACGGGGCGGAGGGGATGCGGCTGCTGAGGAGGATCTCCGAGGACATCGACGGCCGGGGCACGAGCAGGTGCTCGCCGGGGATCAGGGAAAGGGAGACATTGGCGATCTCCGGCTGGATATCGAACATCTGCCGGTAAGCGCTCTCGTAATCCGTCACGTCGCCCATGTAGTTGTTCAGGAGTTTCTGCGGCCCGTGCTTCATCGGGCTGTAGAGGACGTAGTTGCCTGTCCCTTCCTCCTTGAAGAAGACGACATTGAAGCTATTGGGCAGCCCGGATCTCTCCATGCCGTCGTAAAACCAGACGACGGTCGGGAAGACCTGGGCCAGGTTCTCATAGCGGTCGATCGTCTTGGGCTCCCCGAGGATGATGAAGATGCGGCCCATGTCCGACCGCCAGCCGGCCCCGGCCGTGCCTCGGCCGAACCATTGCTGAACATAGGCGATCCGGCGGGCATGTTCCTCCCGGAACTCGTTCTTTTCCGTGTTGGGCGTCGGATCGCGCTGCCTCCAGAACGCCTTGATGAAGACTTCGCGCTCGCGGTCGCTTTGAAGTTGGAGAAAAACGTCGCGCTCCCGCGGCGTGATGATATAGACAACCTCTTCCTCGAGCCACTTGCGATAGTGCTCCGGAAGGTCCGTTACCTTCTTCTTTCCGGCCTGAGCCAAGACCGGAACCGGGGGGAGCAGGACCAGCGAGGAGATGAGAAGAAGAACGACACAGCTGACACGAAAAGCAAGCGATCGTTTCATGGTTTTTTGTATTTTATCACATTCCCGGAAAATTTCGAGGCCGGCTTTTCCTTTATTAACGCCGTCGGTTCGCCATTCGTTGCTTTTTCGGATGGCGGGACCAGGCCGGCCGGTTCCGCTCAGCGAAGCGATTCGGAATCGAGGTGGAATAGAAACTCAGCGGGCCGGATTCGAAACGGGAAAGGCGCGCTTTTCGGCTTGGTTGAGTTGGAATTTATGAGAGGCGAAGATAGAAAGATTCACCGTCTTGTATCCAAAATATTGGATCGAGATTCAGCCGATTGGATTTCTTGGGTTTTATAATCCTCAAGATCAGACGCCGGGAAATCGATCAAATCGGCTTTCCCCCTGTAAACATTGAAATAATTCCGTTGAAATCGCCCGGTTTTCGAATTCCTTGATTGGCACGATTATTGCTTGAGTATAATCGCAGACTTAAAAGAAGTAATTTGATCGGGGAAGAAAGCAAGATGGCTCAGCAGGAATTCAACTTGAGGAGGGAAATGACGGGGAGACCATTACGGTAGAAACGGCCGGGGTCGCCGCTTCCCCGAGGGGGAACGG
>JAAZPG010000418.1 GCA_012797375.1 Acidobacteriota bacterium | reverse complement strand
GGCCTGCAGTACCAGAAGATCGGGAAAAACACCGAAGCGATCGCCGCTTTCCAGAGGGCGGTCGAGATCAAGCCGACGTTCGAATTCGGCTGGTTCCAGATCGGCTCCTGCTATTACGCCATGAAGAATTACTCCAAGGCGATCACCGCCTTCCAGAAAAACACCGAACTGGTTCTCGACCAGATCTACGGCTGGATGTATCTCGGCATGAGCCAGATGCAGATCAAGCAGTTCGGGGCGGCCCTGGAGTCGATGAAAAAAGCGGTCGACCTCAAGCCCGATAATACGGACGCCCTTTTCAATCTCGGCGTCATTTATCTCAACCTGAGGGACCGGACGAGCGCCTTGGAAATCGTCAAGAAGCTCCAGGCGCTCGACCAAGCCAAAGCGGCCAAGCTGAAATCTTATATCAAGTAAGCGGACCAGCCGGCCCGGATTGAATTGACAAAGGGGAGACGGTGTGGTATTTTTAAAACTCTCCTTCCGTTTCCCCCGAGTCAACCCCCGGCGGAATTTTTAGGGAAACATGCTTGCCGGGCGAAATCACATATGGGCAGGTGGCGGAACGGCAGACGCGCTAGGCTTAGGACCTAGTTCCTGAGAGGGAGTGCGGGTTCGAGTCCCGCTCTGCCCACGGATCAACGCGCCGGTTTCCGCCGGCGATAAAGGAAGCATCCATGGCCGACCCCCAAGACGATTTAAAATGCACCATTGAGACGCTCGGCCCCGTCAGCCGGGAGCTGGACGTCGAAGTCTCCGCGGCTGAAGCGGCCCGCGTCCACGAGGAAATGGCGGCTTCGTTCGCCTCCCGGGCGAAACTCCCCGGCTTCCGGCCGGGCAAGGCTCCCTTGGACGTCGTTCTTCAAAAATTCGGCCCGGACATCGAGCACGAAGTGATTGATCAACTGATTCCCGAGTCGCTTCACCGGGTTCTGGAAAAGAACGCGATCCGGGCCGTGGGCATTCCCTCCGTCCGGGACGTATCCTACCGGGCGGGCGAGCCGATCCGGTACACGGCGGTCGTCGAAACCTGGCCCGAGTTCGACCTTCCTCCTTATAAGAAGCTGAAGCTGAAGAAACGGGACGAAAGCGTTTCGGACGAGGATGTCGCCAAGACGATCGAGGATCTGCGCCTCAAACACGCCGAGCACCTCCCGGTCGAAAACCGGGGGATCCAAGCCGGCGATTTCGTCATCCTCCAGATCCAAGGCCGGGACCTCAAAACCAAGAGGCTGATGCCCGTGGAAAAAATCTCGGTCGTCGCCGGTCACGAGGGCAACGATCCGGCTGTCGAGGCCCATCTCTCCGGTCTCCGGACAGGGGAGGAGACCGTCTTCGAACACGCGTCCCCGGCCGATGATCCCCGCAAGAAGCTGGCCGGCAAGACGATCGCCTTCACGATGAAAATCCTTTCGGTCCGGGAAACCGTCACGCCCGCGGTCGACGACGAGCTGGCCAAGCGGATGGGGGAGGAATCGCTCGACGTTCTCCGGAAGAAAGTCCGGACGGAGCTGGAGGCCTTGAAACGGCGGGACACCCGACGGCAATCCTCCGAGGAGGCGATCCAGGCGGTCATCGACCAAGCCTCCATCC
>JAAZPG010000417.1 GCA_012797375.1 Acidobacteriota bacterium | reverse complement strand
GGCGAAATTCCCGCCGAGACGAGATTCCCGTCGTAAAACGAGCCGGCCTCCAGCGAGCCTTCCAAGTAAAAGCTCGCCGCGGTCGGCGTGTTGAAGGCCAGCTTCGTCGTAAAAAAGCGGTATCGGCCGGCCGGGATCTCGGCCTCGTCGGACAGGGAAAAGGCCTCCGAAACGTTCTCGAAGAAGAAGGCCGGCCGGACCATGACATAAAAGTCGGATTTTGCGGTGAACTGGTATCCCGGCCCGACCTCGGAGGACTCGACGGCCCCGTCTTTATTCCGCAGGTAGAGGAATCCGTCGAGGAAGACGCTGTGACGCAGGAGCCAGGACTTTTCGCCCGGGAGCCAGCCGTAGAGGAGACGGTCGCCGAAACGGCTGTAGTCGCTCCGGAATTCGAATCCCAGGCCGGGCTCATACCCGGCGCCCGCCCGGGAAAAATCCAGGTTATAAGCCAGGCCCTCGACGGTCCGGCGCTGCCAGTTGACCCGGACCTTGGCCGGGTCGAGCGAAAGGAGGCGGTTTCTCTTCCCCGCGGCGAAGGTCTGAGCCCAATTCCACGACAGGTAATCGTCGCCGAAGAGCTTGACGATGCCGTCCAAGCCGTAAGCCGTGTTGAACGTCCCGTCCACGCCGATCCGGCAGGTGGCCATCGCCCCCACCCAGGAATTCGGATTGAAGACCTGCCGCCGGACGCGCAGGACGCCGAAGTTTTGCGAGGGCAGATCCTCGACGGCGGCGGTCTGCATGTCGAGAAGGCCGAGGTCCCACGGACCGATCCGGCCGATCAAGCGGGCCCCCCCGTAGATGCGGACGAGCTTCCCTTCGTGGAGGCCGATGCGCCGGCTGTAGAAAAGGCTGCTTTCGTCGCCGTAATTGAAGTC
The DNA here is from genome assembly GCA_012797375.1 of Acidobacteriota bacterium. Taxonomy (GTDB): domain Bacteria; phylum Acidobacteriota; class Aminicenantia; order Aminicenantales; family UBA4085; genus JAAZPG01. The sequence goes on along the minus strand of JAAZPG010000417.1, from coordinate 4,203 downwards.
GAAGACGCTCGCCCTCTCCTGGAAGAAGAGCCTTTTCTCCGGGAAGAACAGGGAAAAGCGCGTCAGGTTCACCTGCTGGTCGTCCGCTTCGACCTGGGCGAAATCCGTATTCACGGTGAGATCCAAGGTCAGGTTGTTCGTCAGCCCAAGCTTGACGTCGAGTCCGGCTTCGCGGACGAGCTTGGTCGTGCCGACGTAGGCCGTTTCCGCCTCGTTGAGCGCCTCGGTCCGGCCGGCGCCTCCGAGGAGGTAGGGAGCGGCATAAAGGGGCTTGCGGCTGGACACTCCTTCAAGGACGATCTCGCGCGTCTGGGAGGGTTTAAAGCTTCCCCAGAAGCCCCATTTCGGCGGGATGGCGGGAAAGGTGATCACTTCGTTTTTGCGGGCGATATATCGCCAGGCGGTGAGCCCCATGACGACCCGCCCTTCGACTTCCTGGAACCGGAGGCTGGATAACGGGATCCGCATTTCGACGAACCACCCCTCCTGGTTGCGGACGGTTTTCACATCCCAAAACGTGTTCCAGTTCTGATTCACGGGGAAGTCCCCGTCGGCGTCATGGAAGATCGTCATGTCCAGCCGGAGGCCGGCGGGGGTCGTGAAAAAGGCGAGGCCGTTTTCCCGGTCGTGGAACGTATCCAGGACGATTCCCAGCCAGTCGTTGCTGAGCTTCATGTCGTCGCGTTTTTTGGATGTCGCCTGGATCTTTTCCGGCTCGCGGTCATAAAGCCGCCCGGCGACATAGAGAAATTCGTCGTCATAGGCCACGAGGATCTCTGTGAGCTCGGAGGGCTCCGCCCCCGTGTTCGGCGTGTGGACCAGGACGGGGAGCGCCCGGATGCCTTTCCAGGCCGGCTCGGAGCTCAGCCCGTCGAGCGTCACCTTGCCCTGGATCCGGGGGAGTACATACGGCGCGGCGCTTTCCGCCTGCGGATTCCCCGCCGGCGCCGGGCTTTGCCGGCCGGGAAGGGCCGGCGACGCAAAGACCAAGGCCAGGAGCGCTCCGAAGAGCCTTTGCATTCCCCTTCCTCGTTTAATGATATTAATAGGCCGCGATTCCGGATTGTCAAGCGGGTTCGGACTGTCCAGCCAAGTCGATCCGGGCTCTAGAGGATATGCTCCGGAACCTCGACCTGCGCAAAGCGGGGCACGTGGCCAACGCCTTTCTCCGGATGGAATAATATGATATCGCCGCGCTCATTCGGGCCTTCAAGACCGATCAAGGGATCTCAAGGCCGGGCGGAGGGCCGGCTCAGTCCTCGGCGCAGCGGACGGTCGCCGGATACCCGACGAACGCCGCTCGGACCTCCATGGGGACCCCTTTCAAGAATTCCACGCTTTCCCAGACATTGTCGATCAGCTTCGCGTTGCCTTCATCGGTGTAGAGCTTGAAATCGGCCGAGCTCCGGACACTGTCCTCGATGTCGACGCAGAGCCAATTCCGCGAACAGGAAAAGTCGAAGCGGTCCATCTCCACCCGGCGGAGGTTCTTGTTATTGCGGGTCTTATAGATGATCGTCCTTTTCCCCAGGTCGTAAACGATGCTCCATTGGGTATTCGTTCCCGTCACCGCGGCCAGGATCGCGAAGGTCCGGTCGATCGCTCCTTCGCTTCCGCCCTTGTCCGCCTCGACCATCGCCGCGGCCCGTGCAAACCGGCCGGAGGATTCCCGGGTGGCATCGTCAAAGGCCTTTGGATCCCCGGTCTCCCCATGCGACGTGAAGTCCAGGGACACGTCATAACTGTTGTTGGCCAGGACGGGATAAGGCAGGTCCTTCCCGGCGTGAACGACTGTCTTGCCGCCCACGTATTCCAGCGTGGCCGCATCGCCCCAGGCGTCGGCGATGAGGAAATGGAGCGGGGCCAGGGATGTGTTTGATATCCGGACGAGGCGATCGCTGGCCAGCACATCCGCGACTGATGCGGACATGTCCAGCTGATACTGGATCCATTGCAGCTCCCCCAGCCCGGAGCGGCTGTCCGACTCGGGGTAGGTCCCGTTGTTGTTCCACATCTGCTCGATGACCAGCCCGGCCTCGTTCATCCCGCCATAGGGAAACTCCCGTCCGTTCTGGTTGAAGGAAATGCTTCCGTACTTGGAAACCCAAGTCAACGGCTTCTCCGGGGGATTGGCCAGGGACGTCTTTTTCAGGCCTCGGGGGTTGACCTGGATCTGCCCGAAGCCCGTCGGAAAATCGAAGTTCCGGCCGTAAAAAACGCCGCCGTCCTTGGTCTTCAGGCAAAACGTCGTGCAAGGGCGGGCGGCCGCCGGAGCGAGGGCGGTCGCCAGTATCAGGACGATGAGGGAACGGGCTCTGGTTCTCATACAGACTCCTTATTTGAAACCCTCTCTCGTAGACGAAAAACGCGGGAGGAAAGTTCCTTCCCCCTCCGGGGGCTCTTGTGTTCGCCCTTCCTTGGACGGAAGGGTCGTTCTCGCGGTTTCCGGCACTTCAGACAAGAGGTGATGCCGCCCCTAATCTTCACCGTGTTTATTGACGATTTTGCCGTCCACCATGACCAGCGAGGGCTGCACAACCGCGTCGATTTTTTCGAGCGGATTTTCTTCGACCACGATCAGGTCCGCCAATTTGCCCTTCTCGATGGTCCCAAGCTTGTCGGCCATCCCGAGGATTTCGGCCCCCGTGCGCGTGGCCGCGATGATCGTCTCCATCGGGGTGTAACCGGCCTCCAGAAAGAAACGCAGCTCCATGAGATAATATTTCGGCAGTTGCGTCGTATAGTCCATGATGACGTCGGTGCCGATGCCCGTCTTGATCCCCGCTTTTTTCAAGCGACGCAGCAATTCCATGTTTGCCGCATGGTCAAAATAAAAGCGCCTCGACTGGGTGCCCCAGTATCCCCCGCGTTCCTGAAAAATATGATAGTAAGCCACGATCGTCGGAACCGCGCAGGTCCCCTTCTCGGCCATCAGGCGGATGGTCTCCTCGTCGCGCGGGAGCGGATGGTCGATGCCGTCGATGCCGGCCTGGACCGCCCAGGTGATGTAGAAGGTATGGGAATCCGCGGTCACCCGAAGGCCCATCTGATGGGCCTCATCGATGGCCGCGGCCGCCTCCTCAAGCGTATAGTGGCTGGCCAGCTTGATGCAATCCGCGCCGGCCTTGATTTGCTCTCGAACCGCCTTTCTGAAATCATCGGCGCCATTGGCTTCCCTGACGATGCCGTTGACGATCAGGTAGCCGCCTTCGGCTCCATGTCCCCCCGTGCCCGTGATCAGCTTGCCGGCGGGGAATATCCGCGGCCCGGTTACGAGGCCGGACCGCACCGCCTCCTTAAGCCGAAAAGGGACGTCGTCGCGGGAACCGACGTCCCGCAGGCTGGTGATTCCATGATTGGAGTAATACTTGATCTTATCGACGGCCCTCAGCGTCGCCGTGATGTCTGTGTCCGTGAAAAACTCTAGCACATTCGTCGGGTAGGTGATGTGGGTGTGGAGGTCGATCATTCCCGGCAGGATGTACTTGCCTTCCGCTGGAATGAGGGCCGCTCCCTCCGGGATGGTCACTTGTCCGAGTCGGCCGACCTCCTGGATGCGGTTCCCCCGGATGACGATGACGGCGTTGCTGATCGGATTTGCGCCGGTCCCGTCAATGAGAGTCGCTCCCCGAAGAACCTGGACCGCGGCCTTGGACAGGTCCGGTTCGGGCATGGGGATGCGTCGGGGATCGTCCGAAACGTTCTGCCCGGGACGCTGTCCGAGGCTGTACGGCTTTTTCTGCCCGTAAACAAACCCCAAGACAATGAGAAAGACGGCGACGAAAACGGCGATTCTTCTCTTCATGTTTTTCTCCTCCCGCGCGATTTCAGCTTTCTCCCGGCCGCGCTGGCCGGCCCCATCATGATAGGAATTCGTTTCTTATCCTCGGGGCTGAGGATATTTTTACTCCCGCGGCCTGTCAAGGCTGATTGAGGACGGCCCGCGTCGTCTCAGAATCTTATCGTAACTCCGTATTCTTATAAAGGCCGCCAAGAGAGGAGGCGCTCGGCCACGGCCAGGGCTCGGCAGTCCTTTGACCATAAGCATCGTCAAAGCCACCCGGGCCGATAGCTCTGCCCATCGTAAATCGTTTATCCACGGAATCTCATGGAAACCGCCCGCCGCGCCCAGGCCGCCCCCGTGGAATCCCTGGGACGCGAATGGGGCCGTGATCCCGGCCCCCGCCGTTCGGACGCTCCGGC
>JAAZPG010000045.1 GCA_012797375.1 Acidobacteriota bacterium | reverse complement strand
TGACGTGGGTGCCGTCGGGCTTCAACCACTTGCTGTTGTCCGCCGTCGTTCCCTCCTGGGCCTGCTCGTCCATCGTCTGAAGCCCCTCGATCGACATCCCGGGAAACCGACCGGCCGTGAAGCCGGCGTCGGTCAGCATGAAATCGAACCGGTCCCAGATGACGATGTTTTTCCGGGCGATGCCGCCGGCCTCGAGCCAGGCGGCGACGGCATCGACCAGCTCCAGCCGGGTGCTGATCAAGCCCGCCCCGACCGGATTGACCTTGAGACCGACGATGTCGTCCTTGGAAAAAAAGAGTTCAAAGCTTTCGGCCGGATTTTTTCCGGTCAGGGCGGCGAGCCCGTTCTCGAACATGGCCCGGACGGCCGCCGGATCGGGTTTCCCCGCCGGCATCGCCGCCGGATCGTGAACCTCAACCACCCGGCCGGGGCGGAGTCCCGGAAGGGAGAACTTGGTCCGGGGAAATTTCAGGGCATCCTCGATGTTGGTTTTCGGCCGGGTGGGCGGCGTCTTGACGGCCCGGACCGCCTGTCCCGATTCGTGGGCGAAGAGAAAACGGCTTCCCAGCCCGGACGAAGCCGTCGCCGCGGCCGCGACCGCGACGGCCGCGCCGCGCTTGAGGAAATCGCGGCGCTCGATTACATTTTCAGAGGGCATCGAACGGTAAGGACACGAACGCTTCATGGCTCCTCCTCGGCCGGCGGGAAAGCGGCCGGGGTCCCCGGGACATTCCCGGGAACGCCGGCCGGGCGGATCAGTTTTGGAGCCGGTCGAAGACGCTCTTGATGCGGGCGAACGCCCAGTCGAGATCCTTCGTGCCGATGATCAGGGGCGGGGCGAAACGGATGACGTTGTCGTGGGTTTCCTTGCAGAGGAGCCCGTCGGCGGCCAGGGCCTCGCAGTACCGGCGGGCGCCGCCGGCCTCAGGGAAAAGCTCCACGCCGATCAGAAGGCCCTTGCCCCGGACTTCCTTGATGTTTTTGCTCTTGATCGTCCGCAGCTTGGCCATGAAATACTTGCCCATCTTGACCGCGTTGGCGACGAGCTTCTCCTCCTTGATCACCCTGAGGGATTCGCGGGCGACGGCGCAGGCCAGGGGGTTGCCGCCGAACGTCGAGCCGTGGGTGCCGGGCGTATAGACGCTCATGATGGCCGCGCTCGTCAGGCAGGCGGAGATCGGATAACATCCGCCGCCGAGGGATTTGCCGATGACGATCATGTCGGGCTTGGCCTTTTCGTGCTCCCAGGCGAACAGCTTGCCCGTCCGGCCCAGGCCGGTCTGGATCTCGTCGGCGATGAACAGGACGTTGTTCTTTGTGCAAATTTCCCGGGCGGCCTTGAAATATCCGTCCGGGGGGATCAGGATGCCGGCCTCGGCCTGGATGGGCTCGACGAGGAAGGCGGCGGTGCGGGGCGTGATCGCCTTTTCGAGGGCGGCCGCGTCGCCGAAAGGAATGACGGTAAAGCCCGGGGTGAAGGGTCCGAAATTCTTCCGGTAAAGCGGCTCGGTCGAGAAGCTGATGACCGTGACCGTCCGGCCGTGGAAGTTATTGGCGCAGACGATGATCTCGGCCTTGTCCTCGGGGATGCCTTTCTTCTCATAGCCCCACTTCCGGGCGGTCTTGACCGCCGTCTCGACAGCCTCGGCCCCGGAATTCATCGGCAGAACCATGTCGTAGCCGGCCATCCGGCACAGTTCCTGGGCCAACAGCGGCCACTGGTCGTTGCGGAAAGCCCGGGAGGTCAGGCTCAGCTCGCGGGCCTGGGCGACCAGGGCCTT
>JAAZPG010000416.1 GCA_012797375.1 Acidobacteriota bacterium | reverse complement strand
GGGCCGGGCGGCGGGCGGCCGACCTGCCTCGCGGTTTTCAACAGCGGCTGGCCCTGGCCTGCGCCGTCGTCCACGAGCCGGCCGTTGTTTTTCTGGATGAGCCGACGGCCGGCGTCGACCCGGTTCAGCGCCGGGCGTTCTGGGAGCTCATTTACGGCTTCGCCTCCGCCGGAACCACCGTCTTCGTCACAACCCATTTTCTCGACGAGGCCGAGTACTGCCACCGGGTCGGCTTCATCGCCGAGGGAGAGCTGGCCGCCGTGGACACGCCGGCCGGGTTGAAAAGCCTGCTGGCCGGCTGGACGGTCTACGAGCTGCGGACGGCCGATCCGGCCGGAATGCTGCCCGCGGTCCAAATCCTCCCCGGCGTCCGTTCGGCCGCCCTGTTCGGCGAGGCGATTCACGTCCTGGCGCCCGAAGCCGCCGATCCGGACGACCTCTTCGGCCGGCTGTCCGGACCCGCCGGATACGAGCCGATCCCTCCGACTCTCGAGGATGTCTTCCTTCACCTCGCGGGGAAAACGCCGTGAAGCTCGCCGCGGTCGTTAAAAAGGAATTCCTCCAAATCCGCCGCGATCCCCTGACCCTGTTCATGCTCGTTTTCTTCCCGACGGCGCTCCTCCTGTTCTTCGGCTATGTCTTGTCGTTCGACGTCCGGAACGTCCGCCTGGGGGTGCTCGACCTGGACGTCTCCGATTCCTCCCGGGCGTTCATCCGGCAATTGGCGAGCGGCGGGTATTTCCAGATGGCAATGAGGTTCGCCGGCCGCGGGGAAGCCGACACGGCCTTGGAGCGCGGCTCCGTCATGGCCGCCGTGGTCATCCCGAAGGGATTCAGCAAAGCCCTGGCCCGGGGCGGAACGGCCGCCGTCCAAGGGATGATCGACGGCTCCGACAGCCGGAAGGCCGCGATCGTCCAAGGCTATCTCCAAGCCTACGCGACCGCCTTCAGCCGGCAGGCGCTCGGCGAATGGGCCGCGAGGCTCGGCCGCCGCCCCGTCATCCCGGTCGAGGTCGAGGGACGCGTCTGGTACAATCCCGAGCTCAAGTCCAGCCTCCATCTCCTGGCCGGCCTCATCGTGTTCATCTTCATGATCACGGGAACGATCTCGACCTCGCTGTCCGTCGTCCGGGAGCGGGAGCGGGGGACGATGGAGCAGCTCCTCGTCTCGCCGCTGGGCGCCGGGACCGTCATCCTCGGCAAGACCCTCCCCTACCTCGCCGTCTCGGCCGTCAGCACGGTGATCATCCTGATCGTCAGCCGCTTCGCCTTCGGGCTCGAGGTCAAGGGGTCGATCGCCCTGCTCGCCCTGGCTTCGCTCCTTTTTCTCCTTTCGGCCCTCGGCTGGGGCATCCTGATATCGACCATCACCCGGTCCCAGCAAGTCGCCTACTTCGCGGCCGCCCTTTCGAGCATTCTCCCCGCTCTTCTTCTTTCGGACTTCGTCTTTCCCATCTCCGGGATGCCGGCCGTGATCCGGGCGATCACGGCGGTCGTTCCGGCCAAGTACTTCGTCCGCTTGCTCCGGGGCATCATGATGCGGGGGGCGGGATTCGCCGCCGGCTGGGCGGACTTAGGCGCCCTAGCGCTTTTTTCAGCCTTCACCTTGACGCTGGCGGC
>JAAZPG010000415.1 GCA_012797375.1 Acidobacteriota bacterium | reverse complement strand
CCGCCCGCCCGCCCGGTCCGGAGTCGAGCCGCGGGCGACCCCGGCCGCCGCCAAGGCGCTTCCCGCCAAGCCGACGTTCAAGAATTCCCTTCGTTTCATCTCCGTCCTCCTTTTTCGTCATTCGGCCGCGTTCGGACGGGGGACGTCCGGCCGGCCGTTTTTTCCACTCGCCGTCGTCGAGAGAAACCCGATTCGCCTTCCCCTTCGCCCTTTCGGCTTCGCCGTCCCGCGCGGCGGGCCAAACCGCCCGGAGCCGGGACGGCCGCCCGACGCCCGAAGCGCCGTCTCGTCCCCGCCTCCCCTTCCGTCCTCGGCGCCGCTTAAGGCGGCGGGCCGCGGCCGGCCCCCGGAGTGTCTCTCGGCGAGCGGCTTTCTCCTCCGGCCAAAAGAGGCCGGGGCCGCCCGCCCCGCCCGTCAGTTGGTGATTTGATACCGGACGATGGATGTCTCCCCGTCCGGTCCGGCGACGGCCATCCAAACTCCGCCGACGAAAAAAACCACGGGCGCCGTCCGCGGCCATTCGTCCTCGAGAATCACCCGGCTGCGGAACGTCCCGTCGGCGTCGAACGCCTCGAAGACGGTCCGTTCCTTCGGATCGGCCGAGGGAAGGAACGTCCAGATGCGTCCCCGGCCGTTGACCACGAGCTTCTCGAAGGCGGGCTTCGTCTTCGGGAAGACGAGGGTTCGGGCGGCCGCGGGCGGCAGGTCCCGGCCCGGCCCGGCGAGATAGTCCTTCCGGTCCTTTTCGGTGACCTCAAAAGGCTTGAAGGACCGCGTCCAGGCGGCGAGGCGGCCCTTGTCGGGATCGAGGATCTCGAGGGAATAATCCCCGGAATATCCGGCGACGATCAGCCCTTCCGGCGTCAAGTCCCACTCCACGACGGGAGCGAAGGGAAGGGGAATGTCCTTGCGGAGCGGTCCGGCGGTGATCCGGTTGCTCGGAACGGCTTTCCGGTAAAGGGTTTTTTGCGGGGAAATGCCGGCCGAGCAAAGCTCGAGCCGCGTCTCCCCCGCCGTCTCCCTCTCGACGACGAACCGCCCGTCGGGCAGGGCCCGGAACTTTCTCCAGCGGCCTTCCCGTTCGTCGACGGGCGTCGAGGACACGAGCCGGCCTTCGAGGTCAAAGACGAACATCCGCGACCGCCCGAGGTCGCGGACGAACACCCGGTCTCCGCGCACTTCGACCTCGACGGGCCGGTCGAGTTCCCCGGATCCCGAACCCTTCCGGCCGATCGTCCCGAGCAGCGTTCCGAAATCATCGAATTTCCGGATGTCGGCGGACCGGGCGTCGCAGACGTAAAGCGTCCGGTGGTCGTCCAAAGCCAAGTCGAGGATTTCGCCGAAACCGCCGCCGGTTTGATCCCGGCCCGCAATCGTCCGCATCGGGACCATTTGGACGGTGCTCTTGGCCATGCTCTTGGCGGAGGGCTTTCTCTGTGCGGCGGCGGAGGAAACCGCCGGGACCAAAACCAGGGCCGGAAGAAGAAGAACGAGAGCCGCGGGGCGGACGATTCGCATCGGTGAAGCTCCTTCGGACTTCCCCGTCGGGAAGGGGTTTATTTTAACCCAAAGAATGGAGTCCCTCAAGGAATCCGCGGGGCGGGAAGCAAGCCGGTTCGGGAAAAAGGGGGAAGCCCGCCGGGCGCGGATATAACGATGATTCTTATGCTCTGATTCATCGCCGGCTTATCGCCATCGATGCCTGCGGAGGTCCATGCCCGCGGAACTTGGCAAAAGGGGGGCCGTCGTGAATCTCCCGGGCAGGCGATAGGACGCGTCAACTCATAAAACGTTTCCAAGGATCCGATCGTCTTGTCCTCCCGGATATCGCTTCGCTCGCCGCTCCCGTCCTCCGCCTATTCGGCTGGACGGCAGATCGTCGTCCGGACGCGCGATTTGACGGAGGGAAAAACGCCGGCCTCCCGGCGGCGTCGGCGGATCTCCCGGTTCAGCCGCCCCCGGCCGTTGGTCGAAGAGATCCGTTTTAGAGATCGACGGCCGGTCCCTCTTCCCGGCCCCGGATCGACTCGGGGAAGCGCTTTTCATGGCCGTCGATCCGGGCCGCGGCCGCCCCGCCGGGCCGATCGAAAATCCCGTCAAGATCCGGACGCTCAAGCGGAGGCCGTCCCGTCCCGGCTCCTTTGATCCGCAGGAACGGGCGGAGACGGATTCGCTTGAAGTCCGCGAGCCCGATCCGTCGAATCCCGGAACAAATCGGGCGGGGGCGAAGGCGGATCCCGGCGGCGGCTGAAGGGGAAGGATGACGTCAGGAAACCTCGGCTCGGAACGTGATCTCGAAATTCGCTCCGGGCGCAGAGCCGAGCCGCAAGCGGCCGTCGATTTGGCCGGTGAGCATCTCGACGAGGCAAAGGCCCATCGAATCCAACCGGCCAAGCTCCAAGTCCGGCGGCAGTCCGATGCCGTCGTCCCGGATAGACAGATGGAATCCGTCTTCCCCCCGGCGATGAAGCTCGACCGAGATCGTCCCTTCCCGGTCCCGGGGAAAACCGTGCTTGAGAGCGTTGGACACGAGCTCGTTGATGATTAGGCCCAGGGGGACGGCCGTTTTAAGATCGAAGCTCACCGGTTCGACGTCCAGGCGCAGCTTGATCCGGCCGGGAGAGGTCTCTTGCGCGCCGATCAACGCTTGGGCCAGGTTCCGGACGTAAGCGGGGAAATCGACGCCGGACAAGCGGTCCGAGCGATAGAGGCTCTCGTGGATCATGGCCATCGAGCGGAGCCGGTCCTGGGTTTCCGCGAAGGCCCGGACGGTCTCGGGGTCTTGAAAACACCTCCCTTGAAGACCGAGCAGCGCCGAGACGGTTTGCAGGTTGTTCTTGATCCGGTGATAGATCTCCTTCAGGAGAACTTCCTTCTCCCGAAGGGCGGACTCAAGGTCCGCCCGCGATTGGATGAGATCGGTGATGTCGGTCAACATGCCTTCGATCCGCTCGATCCGGCCGGCCGGGTCGCGCAGGGCCGTGACGTTCATCAAGGCGTAGAACTCCGCGCCGTCCTTCCGCCGCATCCGGAGCTCCAGGTTCCGGACCTCATCGCCGGCCCGGAGGCTCTCGATCATGTAATCGCGCGCCTCGAGATCAACGTAGAGGTCGGACATGTTGACCGATAAAAATTCCTCGAGCGACGCGTAGCCGAACATGCGGACCAAGGCCCGGTTGGCCGCGAGGATCCGGCCGTCGAGCGACGTCTGGAGAATGCCCTCCAGGCTGCGGTCGAAGATCCGGCGGTATTTTTCCTCGGAAGTCCGGAGCTCGAGCTCGGCCCGCTTCCGCTCGGTGATATCCTCGACCGTGCCCTCGTAAAAAATCGATCCTCCATCGGCGGTCCGGATCAGCCGGGCGCTTTCCCGGACATAAACCGTCGTCCCGTCTTTTCGCTTCCACGCCGTCTCCAAACCCTGGATGAAGCCGTCGCGCTCGAGGCGTTCCTTGAACGCGGCCCGGGAATATCCCGGCCCGTATCCTTCCCGCTCCAAGTCCCGGGAAGCGATCTCCTCGAATGTTTCGTATCCGAGGAGGCGGAACAGGGCGGGATTGGCCAGGAGGATCCGGCCCTCGGGCGTCGTCCGGTAGAGGCCGACCGTCGCGTTCTCGTACAGCGTCCGGAAACGCTCCTCGCTTTCCCGCAGGGCTTCCTCCGTCCGCCGCCTCGCGGTGATGTCCCGGCTGATGCCGAGGATTCCGGCGACGTTTCCGGACGCGGATCGAAACGGGGACTTGATCGTCTCAAAGACGATCCGGCGGCCCCTCGGATCCCTCACCGCATCCTCGAACCGGAAAACCGTCCCCGATTCGAAGACGCGGCCGTCGCTGGCCCGGAACGAGGCGGCCAGGTCGGCCGGAAAGATCGTCTCGTCGGTTTTTCCGATGATCTCCGCGTTCGTCAATCCGCACAGCTCCACAAAGGCCTCGTTGACAACTAAATAACGCCGGTTTTTGTCCTTGAAATAGACGACGTCCGGGATGGTCCGGATCAGCTCCCGGAGGGCGGTCCGGAGGGTGAAGCCAGTTCGGCCCGTCGTTTTCGCGTTCTTGCTGACGGACATGAACAACCTCTCTTCGCGGGTCGCATTGGACCAGGGGAAAAAAGCCGATATAAAAAGGAATTATAGAAAAACAAAATCCCCCGAAACAAGGCCGGGGAGGGGTGAAATATTTCGAAGCGGGGGGTTAATCCCCCCCCCATGCCTGATCCGGATCAGAGACATGGTGGACGCCTCTAAAACGACAGCCGGGCGGTTAAAGGGGATCGATTTCCACCGTCGGGGCGGAAATATCCGTCCGACCTGT
>JAAZPG010000414.1 GCA_012797375.1 Acidobacteriota bacterium | reverse complement strand
GACGGCTTCCGGGCGGGGCCGGCCGAGCCGCCGGAAGCGCCCAACATCGAAAACATGATCTCCCAGAGCGCCTCGCTCGGGGACCATCTGACCTGGCAGGCCAATTTGACGTTCTTCGATCCTCTCGACCGGGAGATCGCCGAGCGGATCATCGGGAATATCAACGACGACGGATACCTGACGTCGTCCTTGGATGAGATCGGACTCAGCGTCGGGGCCCCGATCGAGCGCGTCCGCGACGTCCAGGCCAAGATCCTCCAGTTCGATCCGGTGGGCTGCGGCAGCTTGGATTTGAAGGAATGCCTGATGGCCCAGATGGACAACCTGCAAATCAAGGAGGACGCCGCCCGGGTAATGATCTCCGAGCATCTTCCTCTTCTTGAAAAGTCGGATTTCGGCCAGATCGCCAAGCTTCTCAGCCTTCCCCTGGCCGAGGTCAAGGTTCATCTGGAGATCATTAAGCAGCTGGATCCGGCCCCGGGCCGCAAGTACGGCGAGGACCGGACGCATTTCGTCGTTCCGGACATCACGGTCTCCAAGGAGAGCGGCGAGTTCAAGGTCGCCCTCAACGATGAGGGCCTGCCCCGGCTCCGCATCAACGCCTATTACCGCCGGCTTCTGGCCCGGGCCTTGAAGGAGAATCCGGAGGCCTACCGGTATCTCAAGGATAAGATGAAAAAAGCCCTCTGGTTTTTGCGGAGCCTGGACCAGCGCGACCAGACGATTTACAAGGTCGCCAAGGCGATCGTCGACCGCCAGAAGGATTTCTTCGAAAAGGGGCTCGACGGCCTTCAGCCGCTGACGCTCATGGAAATCGCCCAGGAGATCGGGGTTCACGAGTCCACGGTCGGACGCGTCGTCGCCAACAAGTACATGATCACTCCGCGCGGCACGTATTCCCTGAAATATTTTTTCCATAAGTCGCTCCAGGGCGGATTCGGCGAGGAGATCTCCTCTCTCCGGGTCAAGGACCGCCTCCGGCGCCTGATCGAATCCGAAGACAAATCCCGCCCGCTGAGCGACATGGAAATCGAGGAAATCCTGACCCGGGAGAATTTCCCCATCGCCCGCCGGACGGTGGCCAAATACCGCCAGCAGCTGGATATCCTTCCCTCGCATATCCGCAAGCGCAAATTCCTAATGGAGGAGTCTTGATGAACGTCCACTTCACGGCTCGACACGCGGCGATCCCTCCCGACCTCAAGACCTATGCCGAGAAGCGCCTGGCCGGCCTGGCCCGTTTTCTGGACCGGGCGACCGAGGCGGATGTCGTCCTCTCGGCTGAGAAAAGCCGGCAGCGGGTCGAGATCCAAGTCCGCGGGAAGCAGGGCCGGATCCGCGTCGCCGCCGAGGGCCATGACGCGGCCGCGGTGATGAACGAGGCCTTCGACCTTCTCGACGTCAAGCTGAAAAAGGAGCGGGCGAAATTCCGGGAAAAAAAACGCCGGGGCGGGCGCGAAACCGCCGCCGCCGCGGCCGTGGAAACCGCCGCCGGGCTTCCGCCGCGTGTCGTCCGGGCCGATTATTTCTCCGGGAAACCGATGTCCGTCGGCGATGCCGTCGTCGAATTCAACCTCCGGAAAAAAGAGGTTCTGATGTTCCGCATGGAGGGAGAGGAAGACCGCTGGGCGGTTCTCTTCCGCCGGAAAAACGGAACCTTCGGCCTGGTCCGTCCGGAATGAACGCCGTCCGGTCCGCCGCGCCGGCCGTCGTCTCGGGCGGGCTGCTCCGGATGTTCGGCCTGGGCGTGCTGATCATAGGCGACAGCGGGGTGGGAAAAAG
>JAAZPG010000044.1 GCA_012797375.1 Acidobacteriota bacterium | reverse complement strand
TTTTCGACGACCGCGTTGCAGGCGGCTTCGAGAGGGAAGAACTGGAAAGCGACATTCATCTTTCCCGGGAACTCGGCCTTCAACCGGGAGAGCTGCTGATGGAGGAAGAGGCAGTCCGGGCAGAGATAATCGGCGTACTCGACGATCCGGATGGGGGCGTCTTCCCAGCGCGGCGCCGCCTGGGCGATCCAGTACGGCGAAATGAAGCTGGGATCGCCGACGACGGCCAATTCGTTGAACTGACGGACGATGTTCGCGGCGCCGCCGCCCATTTGAGCTCCTTTTTTAGCCAGGGTGAATTCCCGGAAGCCGTAGGCCCCGGCGGCCAGGCCGATCACGGCGGCGGCGGCGATTTTCAAAGACGGCGCGGCGAACGTCCGGAAAAATCCTCCGAGGCCCCGGCGCTCGCTCCGGATCCCGAACCGCCAGAAGAGAAAGAAGCTGAAGAGGGAAAACAGATAATAGCCGCTGCACAGCAGGCAGAGGCTTTTCTGGATGAAGATCGAGTAAGCCAAGAGGGCCAGGACCCCGAACGCGTTGAGAATCGAGACCGCCTTGTTCGTCCGCTCGAAGGAAGCCGTGGGGAAAACCGCCCCCAGGACGACGAGCATACCGACGAAGAGGCCGAACCAGCCCATCGGCACGCCGCCGAACTGGGCGATCGGGGAAAAGGCGGAGCTGTCGCAGTTGAAAAACGCGCTGATGTCGCAGAAGGAGCCGGCCCAGATCGATTCGGGGAAATTAGCCGCATAGAAATGACGGATCGTCATGGCCGAGGCGGTGATCATGCCGGCTCCGGCGACGAAGCTCCAAAACCGCTTCCACCCGCTTCCGGGGAGAGTCAACGAACCGGTCATGGATTGCCTCCTGTCGTCTTGCGGCGAACCGGGCGTATTTTAACAAAATCCCGGACCGATGTCCCTTGATCAGTCAAACGGGCGTCCGCCGGAGGCCGCGCCGGCCTCGATTCCGCGGGGACCGTCACGACTCCTTGACCGGCGGTTTCTTCACGCCTTGAGGAATACGCGATCGACGGAAATCGCCGCCTTCTTCAGGGCTTCCGGCTTCCTTGAAGAAAACCTGAATCGCGGATCCGATGAAGCCGCGACAGATAAAATCACGGCACGGGAGGAGGAGGCGGGCGCCGCAGCGGAACGGTCCTTGAGAAATCGCCCCGTTCTCTCTATAATCGGGTCCCTCCCCCGGCGGAAAGCGGAAACGCCGAGGGAAAGAAATTCCAAAACAGCGGGCCGTCCGCGGCTCCCGGAGGAACCGATGGCTCCCATGACGAACGACGCCGTCCTCGATCTGTTCAAGAAATCCGACGCCCTGCTCCAGGGCCATTTCAAACTCACGTCGGGCAAGCACTCGGAATGGTATTTCGAGAAGATCCGGCTGATCGAGAAGCCGGCCGCCCTCGACCGGATCGTCGACCTGCTGGTCGAAAAAATCAAAGCCGAGGGGAAGGAGTTCGACTATGTCGTCTCCCCTGCCTACGGGGCCATCGCCATCGGCTTCCTGGCCGCCCTCAAGCTCGAAAAAAAATTCGCCTTCACCCAGCGGGTCGAGGAAAAGATGTCGTTCCG
>JAAZPG010000413.1 GCA_012797375.1 Acidobacteriota bacterium | reverse complement strand
GCGGCCGAGGTCAAGATCGATTTTGACGGGATCGAACGGCGGATCGTCGCCGTGCCTGTCCCGCCCGGAAGCTACGATATCCTGAAAGCGGGCGAAGCCGGACAGATTTATTATCTTGAGGGCCCTCCGGACATCGGCTCTCCCGCGGCCGCGCGCGGCGGCCTGCTTCACCGGTATGATTTCAAATCCCGCAAGGACGAGGTCCTCTTGACCGGCGTCTTTCAGTACACGCTTTCCTTCGACGGCAAGAAAATCCTGTACTCCGGACCGTCGGAGACCTTCTTCATCACCGCCCTCCAGCCCAAGCCGGCCGCCGGCCAGGGACAGCTTCAAGTCGGGGAGATCGGCGTCCCGGTCGTTCCGGAAGAGGAATGGGCCCAGATCTTCGCCGAGGCCTGGAGGATCAACCGGGATTACTTCTATGCCGACAACATGCACGGGGCCGACTGGGAGGCCATGCGGAAAAAATACGAAGTGTTTTTGCCGGACTTGTCCTGCCGGGCCGATCTCAACCGGCTGATCCAGTGGATGTGCTCGGAGCTCGGCGTCGGCCACCACCGGGTCGGCGGCGGGGATTTTTTGGCCGCGAACCGGGCCGTTCCGGGCGGACTCCTCGGGGCGGATTACGCCGTTGAAAACGGCCGGTACCGGATCAAGAAAATCTACGGGGGATTGAACTGGAATCCCGACCTGCGCTCGCCCCTGACCGAGCCCGGCCTGAACGTGGCCGAGGGGGATTACCTGCTGGCGGTCGACGGCCGGGAGCTGCGGGCTCCGGCGGATAACCTTTACGCCTTGTTCGAGAACAAGGCCGGCAAGTTCGTCGAGCTGAAGGTCGGGCCGCTTCCCGACGGCCGGGGAGCCAGGACCGTCCGGGCGGTGCCGATCGAAAACGAGCTGGCCCTCCGCAACCGCGACTGGGTGGAAGGCAACCTGAAGAAGGTGGAGAATGCCACCGGCGGACGGGTCGCCTATGTCTATGTCCCCAACACGTCGTACCAGGGATTCGCCTATTTCAAGAGATATTTCTATCCCCAGGCCGACAAGGAGGCGGTCATCGTCGATGAGCGGTTCAACGGCGGCGGCTTGATCGCCGATTATTACATCGATCATCTGCGCCGGCCGGAGATCAGCTATTGGAACATGCGGCACGGCGCCGACATGAAAGCGCCGGGGGCTTCGATCCAAGGACCCAAGGTCATGCTGATCGACGAAACCGCCGGGTCCGGCGGAGACCTCCTGCCGTGGATGTTCCGCAAGTTCAAAATCGGCCCGCTGGTCGGGAAACGCACCTGGGGCGGCCTGGTCGGGACGCTCGGCTTCCCGGTCCTGATGGACGGCGGCTACGTCACCGCACCCAACCTGGCCATCTGGACGGAAGACGGCTGGATCGTCGAAAACGAGGGCGTGCCGCCGGATATCGAGGTTGAACAGGATCCGGCCGCGGTCGCCGCCGGCGGCGATCCGCAGCTCGAGCGGGCGATCGCCATCGTGATGGAAGAGTTGGCTAAATCGCCGGCCAAGAAGCCGGTCCGGCCGCCGTATCCGATCCGCGGCAACCGGAAGTAAAATGGAAATCAGGCGGAGCGGGGCTGGATTTCGGTCCCGCTCCGCCGAAATCCCAAGACGCGGCGGTGGGAGAAAATATTGCGGGGTTATAACGGCCTCCGCTCACGCGTCCG
>JAAZPG010000412.1 GCA_012797375.1 Acidobacteriota bacterium | reverse complement strand
TCAATACGACCAATCCGGCGACGCGGCCCGAGCCGAGGAGGCCTACCGGAAGATCCAGCGGGACCATCCGGAGTTCGAGGAAGGGATGTTTCGATTCGCGAATTTCCTCGTCCGGGCCGGGAACAACACCGAGGCGCTCGAAATCGTCGAGCTCTTCGCCGCCTCGTCCAACTTCCGGTTCGATTATTTCCTGATCAAGGGCCTCGCCCTCGAGGAAAAGGGCGCGTGGGAAGAAGCCCTGGCGAATCTTCTCGAAGCCCGGAAGCTCTATGGAGGCGACACGCGGGTGCTCAACGCCTTGGGCGGGTGCTATTACCGGACCGGGAAAAAAGCCGAAGCCCGGGAAGCCCTCAACGCCTCCCTCCGCCTCGCTTCCGGCCAAGCCGAAGTCCGGGCCCTGCTGGAACGAATCGAAAAGGAACGGCCGGAAGACCCGCCGACCGCATTCGATTGACATTCCCGCTGGGCATGGGATATATCTTCAAGCTCGACTGAATTCAGGATCTCAACCGCCCGACGGCGGAAGGAGCCGCGAGATGATTTTTCAAATCGTCCTCATTCTGCTCGTAATGATCGGCGCGTACGCCGCCGCCCACTGGAGAAAGCTCCCGGTGGAAATCTGCATTTTCCTGACCGCGGTGGCCGGCGGCCTCGCCGGCGCCGTGGTTAAAACCCCTCCTCTCCTGGAGCTTCCCCGTCATCTCATCGAGGGCGCCTTCCCATACCTCGACGTGATGCTGGTCTTCTCGACGGCCACGATCTTCATGGCCGTCGTCGAGGAATCGGGCGGCGTCGCTTACGTTGTCCGGGGCACCATCCGGCTTTTCTACAACGTCCGGGTGCTGGCCCTGCTCGTCCTGATGATCATCGTCCTGATCCCCGGCGCTCTCACGGGCGCGGGGTCGGTGTCGCTGCTCGTCGTCGGCGCCCCGGTGGCCCTGGCTCTCAAGCATCTCGGCATCACCGAGCGCCGGGTCGCGGCCATTCTATTCATCGTCGCCGGCCTCGCGGCCGTCGCCCCGCCCGTCAACATCTGGGCGATGATGCTTTGCGCCGGGACAGCCATCCCGTATGTCGGCTTCACCTATGTTCTCGGCATCCCCGTCCTGGTTCTCGGAACCATCACCATGCTGACCCTGGGGCTGAAACGGGTCGGCGCGTCCGACAAGCAAGCCGCCCTGGCCGCCCTGCCTGAAGTCCCGGCGAAAATGACGGGATGGCGCGTCCTTCTCCCGTTCCTCGTCTTCTTCGGATTCATCGCCGTTTCCCGGATCTGGCCGTTCGAGACGCCGGTCATCGGCCTGCCGCTTCAGTTCACGGTTTCGGCCGTCGTCGCTCTTTTGGTGAGCCCGAAGAGGATCGACTTCCTGGCTCTCTCCCGAAGAACGATGACCCGGCTGCTGCCCCTGCTGGCGACCACGGTCGTCGTGGGCATGCTCCAGCAGATCATGACCGCCTCCGGAGTGCGCGGGATTCTCTCGTTCGCGGTGATCAGCACGCCGCTCCTCCTGCTCTACATCCTCCTGGCCGTCATCATCCCCTTCTCCGAGGGCGTCCTGACCTACGGCGGGGCGGTGATCCTGGGCATTCCCCTG
>JAAZPG010000411.1 GCA_012797375.1 Acidobacteriota bacterium | reverse complement strand
GGCCGATCCGGCTCGGAGGGGACTTGAAGAACCAGATATGAGCCACCGGGGAAGCCAGCTGGATGTGGCCCATCCGCTCCCGGCGGACCTTGCTCTTGGTGACTTCGACGCCGCAGCGCTCGCAGATGATGCCGCGGTACTTCATCCGCTTGTACTTGCCGCAGAGACACTCGTAGTCGTTGATCGGGCCGAAGATCTTTGCGCAGAAAAGGCCGTCCTTCTCCGGCTTGAAGGTTCGGTAGTTGATGGTCTCGGGCTTGGTCACTTCTCCCCAAGACCAGCTCTTGATCTTCTCCGGAGAAGCGACCGAGATGCGGACCCAATCAAAATCCATCCGGGGCTTGCCCCCCAGCGTCTGCTTGATGTCCATCAGCGCTCTCCTTTAAGGATATGCGTGGCATCGATTCCCAAGACCTGAAGGATCTCCTGTTTTTCGTCCTTCCCGAGCTCGACGTTCAGGCAGAGGCTTTGCAGCTCGCGGATCAGGACGTTGACCGACTCCGGCAGACCCGGAGTGAATTCCAGATCGCCCTTGACGATGGCTTCGTAGATCTTGGCCCGGCCTTCGACGTCGTCGGACTTGACCGTGAGGATCTCCTGGAGGGTATAGGCCGCGCCGTAAGCTTCCAGCGCCCACACTTCCATCTCCCCGAAGCGCTGGCCGCCGAACTGGGCTTTGCCGCCCAGCGGCTGCTGGGTGATGAGCGAATAGGGCCCCGTGGACCGGGCGTGGATTTTGTCGTCGACCAGGTGGAACAGCTTCATCATGTACATGTTGCCGACGGTGATTTCCTGGTCGAACGGCTCGCCGGACAGTCCGTCGTAGAGAATCGACTTGCCGGATTCCGGAAGATCGGCCTTCCGGAGGAGCTCCTTGACCTCCGCCTCATGGGCCCCGTCGAAGACGGGCGTGTCGAGCCAGAGGTTGAGCTTCTGGGCCGCCCAGCCGGCGTGGATCTCCAAGATCTGGCCGACGTTCATCCGGGAGGGAACGCCCAGGGGATTGAGAACGACGTCGACGGGGGTGCCGTCCGGCAGCCGGGGCATGTCTTCCTCGGCCACGATCCGGGCGATGATGCCCTTGTTCCCGTGACGGCCGGAAACCTTGTCTCCGACCGACAGCTTCCGCTTCATGGCGATGTAGACCTTGATGGCCTGGATGACGCCCGGAGCCAGCTCGTCGCCCTTCTTCAGGGCGTCGACTTTTTCCTTGAAAATGGCCTTCAGGGCCTCGACCTGGCGGCGGATCTTCCGCTCGACGTCCTTGATCCGGTTGTCCCGGTCCTCGTCGGCCGCGAGCTTGATCTTGCCGATATCGGAGAGGTCGATCTCGTCCAGGATCCGTTCGGTCAGCTTCTGCCCCTTGGCGATCGTCAGGGAGCCGAGCTTCTGCTCCTTCTCGACGACGGTGCCCTTGAGAAGGGCCTTGACCTTGCGCTCCCGCTCGCTATCGAGGATCGAGCATTCGTCGTCCAAGTTTCGCTTCATCCGGGCGATCTCGTCCTTCTCGATCTGCTTGGCCCGGACGCCTTTTTCCGCGCCCCGGCGGCAGAAGATCCGGACATCGATGATCGTCCCCTCGACGCCGGGCGCGCAATAGAGAGAAGCATCTTTGACGTCCAGGGCTTTCTCCCCGAAGATGGCTTTCAGAAGCTTCTCCTCGGGCGAAAGCTGGGTTTCGCCCTTGGGGGCGACTTTCCCCACGAGGACGTCGCCGGCCTTGACGTTGGCCCCGATCCGGACGATGCCGTTCTCATCCAGGTTGCGGAGGACGTTCTCCGGGACGTTAGGGATGTCCCGGGTGATTTCCTCGGGGCCGAGCTTGGTGTCCCGGGCCTCGATGGTTTCCTCGACAATGTGAAGAGAGGTGAAGACGTCCTTCTTGATCAGCCGCTCGGAGACGACGATCGCGTCCTCGAAGTTATAACCCCGCCAGGGCATGAAGGCGGCGACGATGTTCCGGCCGAGGGCCAGCTCGCCCAGGTCGGTGCAGGAGCTGTCGGCCAGGACCTGGCCCTTGACGACCGCGTCGCCCTTGCGGACGATGGGCCGCTGGGTGAAGCAGGTATTCTGGTTGGTCCGGAGGAACTTGGTCAGGACATAGAGGTCGGTCGCGACCTCGTAATCCTTGGTCTTGTTGGCTTCGTCGACATGGACGAGAATCCGCTCGGCGTCGACAAAGGCGATGGTCCCCGACCTCTTGCAGACGATGACGTCGCCCGAGCCCTTGGCCACGAGATGCTCCACGCCCGGCCCCACCAGCGGGGCGACCGGCCGCAGGAGCGGGACGGCCTGCCGCTGCATGTTGGAGCCCATAAGGGCGCGGTTGGCGTCGTCGTGCTCCAGGAAGGGGACGAGGGCGGCGGAAAGCGAAACCAGCTGCTTGGGGGAGACGTCGATGTAGTCGATCTGCTCCCGAGGCAGGAGCTTGAAGTTGCCCGCCTGCCGGGCGGAGACGAGCTCGTCGACGAGACGGCCGTCCTCGTCGACCCGGGCGTTGGCCTGGGCGATATTGTGGTCCTCTTCTTCCCAGGCGGTCAAGTAGTGGCAGTTCG
>JAAZPG010000043.1 GCA_012797375.1 Acidobacteriota bacterium | reverse complement strand
GAGATTCTCTTGGCCGCATCCCATCAAAGCTCGGGCCCGATCGCCTTCGAGGTTCTCCGTCAAGGCCGGGCCGAGCCGTGAAAATCGTCCTGGCCGGTTATAACGTCGACCGGGAAGCTTTGGACGAAGTGCTCCGAGCCTTCCCCGGCCGCCTCGACCTGACGCCTGAAACGCTGTCGGCGGCCTATGCCCGGATTTCCCGCGACCCCCGCCCGGCTGATGAGCTCCGCCGGGCCGCCCGGCGGGAAGTGGAAAAGGCCCGGCGGTCCAACGCGGCGATCATTTTCAAGATGGGCCACCATTCCGTGGCCGAGCATGCCGTTTTCAATTTCGACCTCATGGGGATCAGCCGCCTGGCCATCGAGGAAATCGAAAAATTCCGCCTCTGTTCCTTTACCGAGAAATCCCAGCGCTACATCAAGCTTGGAGACGATTACGTCGTCCCCGAGGAAATCGTCCGGGCGGGCCTCGGGGACCTGTTCGTCGAGACGGTCCGGGCTCAAAACGCGGCTTATCACGACCTCTATCGGATACTCCGGCCTCTTTTTTTTGAAAACCATCCCGCCCTGGCGGCCGATCCGAAACATCACTTCCTGCTGGACGGCTGGGCCAAGGAAGACGCCCGCTACGCCGTCGGCCTGGCGACCGAGGGGCAGATCGGCCTGACGATAAACGCCCGCAACCTCGAGCTGATGATCCGGCGGCTGGCCGCCAAACCGTCGGCCGAGATCCGGGCGATCGGTCTTCACTTGGCCGGGGAAGCGGCCCGGGTCGCGCCCTCGATCGTCCGCTATACGGAAGCCGCGGCGTATGACGCCGAAACGGAAGAGGCCTTCCGGGACGAGGCCGTCGAGAGCCTCGGGAGCCGTCCGTCCGCCGCGGCCGGTCGAAGCCGCCGGAGCGGTTCCGTCTCTTCCGCTGTCCGCATGGCGGGGGCGACGCCCGAAGGCGACGAGCGCGTCCTGGCCGCTCTTTTACACGCTTCTTGGGGAGGATCCTACGCCCGCTGCCTTCGGGAAGCCCGCCGGCTTCCGGTTCGGAAGAAAAAAGCGCTCTTCCTCCGCGTTTTCGAGCGCATGGAATTTTACGACCTTCCGCCGCGCGCCTTTGAGCACGCCGGGCTGACGTTCGAGCTGACCGTGTCGGCGTCCTGTTACGCCCAGCTCAAAAGACACCGGATGGCCACCTTGACGGCCCAGGCTTACGATCCCGGCCTCGGGGTGACCGTTCCCCCCTCGATCGAGGCGGCCGGGGAAGCGCCGCGGTTCCGGGACGTCATCGGGCGGACCGAAGCGGCTTACCGGATCCTAAAGGAGGCCGCCGGCCCGGCCGCGGCTTACGTTCTGACCAACGCCCACCGCCGCCGGGTTCTTCTCGCCCTCAATCTCCGGGAGCTCACCCATCTGGCCCGCCTCCGCGAGGATGCCTCCGCCCAGTGGGATATCCGCCGTCTCGCGGCCGAGATGTCGGCCGCCGCCCGGGCCCGGTTCCCCCTGGCCGCGATGCTTCTCTGCGGCAAGGACGCTTACCCGGATGTCTACGCGAAAATCTTCGGCCGCCCGCCGGACAAGACGCCCCCGTCCTCCTTGAAAAACGGGTAGCGTTTTATCCGGGGCCGGCCGTTCCAGCGGACGGGGAATCCGCGGCTAATCGTCGGCGACGACGCGGTGGATTTTTTTCTTTCCGGCCTTGAGGATCATCCCGTCGGGCCCGATGTCCGCCAGGGTCAGCTTCCGGTCGAGGGAATCGATCTTCTCGTTGTTGACCGAGAGGCCGCCCTGGGCGATCAACCGCTTGGCTTCGCCGCGCGAGGGGGCGAGGCCGATTTCGGCGAAGAGCTCGGCCGGAGCGATGCCGGCTTCGAGGCGTCCCCGGGCCACGGCCGTCGTCGGGAGCGAGGCGGCGTCCTTTTGACCGGAGCCGCCGAAGGCGGCGGCCGCGGCCGCCCGGGCGTCCCGGGCGGCGTCTTCCCCGTGGGTGAGGGCGGTCGCCTCGTAGGCCAGGATGCGCTTAGCCTCGTTGAGCTCGCTGCCGGCGAGCGATTCGAGGCGCTGGATCTCGCCGAGCGGCAGGAGCGTGTAGAGGCGCAGGAAGCGGCCGACGTCCCGGTCGTCGGTATTGATCCAATACTGGAAATAGTCGTAAGGCGGGCAGAGACTCCCGTCCAGCCAGACGGCGCCCTGGGCGGTCTTGCCCATTTTCGCCCCGGCCGAGGTCGTGAGGAGGGGAAACGTCAGCGCCTCGACCGCGGCTCCCTCGACCCGGCGGACGAGATCGACGCCGGCCAGGATGTTGCCCCACTGGTCGTCGCCGCCCATCTGGAGGGTGCAGCCGTAGGTCCGGAACAAGGTCAGGTAGTCATAGGCCTGGAGGAGCTGGTAATTGAACTCGATGAAGGATAAGCCCCGTTCCAGACGGATCTTGTAGGCTTCGGCGGCCAGCATGCGGTTGACGCTGAAATGGCGGCCGATGTCCCGGAGGAATTCGATGTACTTCAACGGCAGGAGCCAGTCGGCGTTATTGACCGCCAGCGCCCCGGCGCCGTCGAATTTCAGGTACCGGTCGAGCTGAGCCCGGATGGATTCTCCAAAAGACCGGATGGTCGTCTCGTCCAGGATCTGGCGCATCTCGGTCCGGCCGCTCGGGTCGCCGACCATGGTGGTGCCGCCTCCGATGAGGGCGATGGCCCGGTGGCCGGCCCGCCGGAGGTGGATCATGGCCATGATCGGAACCAGGCTTCCGGCGTGAAGGCTGGCGGCCGTGCCGTCGAAGCCGATATAGAACGTCGTCTTTTTCTCGTCGAGCATTTTCCTCACGGCCGCTTCGTCGGACACCTGGGCGATGAAGCCGCGAGCCTTCAATTCATTAAAAATCGATTCCGTCACGGGAGTCCTCTCTTTCGAACGTCTCTTTTATAGCACAGGACCGGCCGGACGGACAAACGCCCGTTCCCCCGAAACGCTCCGGCCGGCCTTGCCCGGTCGTGTTGCCGATGATAGAGTGGGGGCGGGAGTCGGACCGCTCATGGAAAAACGCTACCGCCGGATGCTCCGGGGGATGATGGTCAAGGAAGAGGGAACCCCCGACGCCCCGGGGCCCGCCTGGTTTCTTTATATCTTGAAATGCAGCGACGGTTCGCTCTACACCGGCGTCACCACCGATATCGACCGCCGGCTCATGATGCACCGGGAGGGGAAGGCCTCGCGCTACACCCGG
>JAAZPG010000410.1 GCA_012797375.1 Acidobacteriota bacterium | reverse complement strand
TCATCAAGCCGAACGCGCCCGGGACCATTCCGGCGGAAACGGACTCCCGGGCCCCGGCCGGGGGGACCGTCTTTTCCGCCGGCCGCCCGTCCCCCTTTCCTTCGTCCGCAGCGCCCCCGCCGGCGGGAGACGTCCCGTCGTTCACGTGGATATCGGAAGAGACCGGTCTTCAGATCGTCTGGTTTATCAATGACTCTCTCAACCTGGAGGAATGACATGAAAAAATCCGTTGGAATCTTTCTTCTCGCCGGGCTCACGTTCGTTTTCGCCGCCGCCGTCCGGGCCCAGAGCCAAAACCCGGCGGCCGCGTCCGCTTCCATGCCGGCCCCCCCCGCCGAGCCGCCTGAAGCGGCGCCCCAGGCCGCCGCGCCGCCCGCCCCGGCCCTTCGGACCGAGCTCATCAAGCTGAAATACGCCGATCTCGAAACGATCACGATTCTCCTTCGAGGGTACCAAAGCGCCCTCGGCCGCGTCATGCCGGCCGGGCGCGCGGAGAAATCGATCGTCGTCACCGACACGCCGGAGATCGTCGAGAAAATGATATCCATCGTTCGGGACATCGACATCAAGCCGGCCGAGATCCAGTACACGGTCCAGATCGTCCAGGGATCGGACGCGGGCGAAGATACCCTAAAGAACGATGCGGTCATCCGGGAGCTTCGCGGCATCCTGAAATATAAAAGCTTCGTCCTCCTCGACGGGACGGTCATCCGGGTGATCGACGGCGAGACGGCTCAAGCGAAAATCGGACCCAAGGGGGAATACGAAGTCTGGCTGAGACCGAAATACACGAAGGACGGAACGATCGAAACCATCCAGACCGAGATCCGCCTGGGCAGGCAGGAATGGAACCCGGCGGTGACGGTCGGCCTGGTGAAAAAAGAGGAGGCCCCGCCGGCGGCCTCGCGCTTCAACGAGCTCATCCGCACGACCCTTCTCCTGAAGGCCGGGGAAAAGACCGTCGTCGGCGTTTCCAAGACGGACGCCGACCGGGGACTGATCCTGATCCTTTACGGGAAAGCGGTTAAATAAGCCCCGGCCCGGCGAAAAGGCGCCGGAGAGAATCCCGCCGACCGGGGTTCCTCCGGCGCCTTTTCCCTTTGGGGATCGGCCCGGGAGAGAGGATTCTTTCATTTGAACCTTGATTTCCGGGAACAAAAATGATTCTCTAGGGAAAAATCCGAAGGAGCGTTTTCATGAGCACAACCAGCCTCGATCGCGGCAGGATGATTCCGATTCATCCCGGGAGGCGCGCCGCCTCGGATGCCGATCGCGGGCCGCGACCCCTCGCCGCCGCCGCCGTCGTAGTACTCCTGGCCGGAGCTTTCCTTTCCCTCGGGTGCCGCCCCGGCGCCGCCCCGGACTTCGCGGCCGCCCCGCCGGAGCTGGTCGAGCTTGCCGTCGCCGCCCCGGACATCATCCTGGACATCAAGTACGCGACGACCGACAACTTCACCGGCAAGGCCGTCTATCCCATCGCCCGTTGCTTCCTCGTCAAGGAAGCCGCTCAAGCCCTGGTCCAAGTTCAAGCGGATCTGCGAACCTTCGGCTACGGCCTCAAGGTTTTCGACGGCTACCGTCCCCTTTCGGTCCAAAAAATCTTCTGGTCGATTCTCCCCGACGAGCGGTTCGTGGCCGATCCGGCCAAGGGATCGCGCCACAACCGCGGCTACGCCGTCGATCTCACCCTCGTCGACGCCGCCGGCCGCGAGGTCCTCATGCCGACGCCGTTCGATGATTTCACCGAGCGGGCGGCCCGCGACTTCATGGACCTGCCGCGGGAAGCCATCGCCCACCGCGCCCTTCTCGAACTAGCCATGACAAACCGGGGATTCATTCCCTACGCCCCGGAATGGTGGCATTTCGATTTCCGCGGCTTCGAGGACAAACCCGTCCTGGACGTCCCGCTGGATAAAATGAATTGACCGGGAGAAGCTTTCTCTTTTTCCCATCCCTTTTTCGGCCGGCGGCATTCATAAGATCTTTTCGGATTCCTGTCTATCTCTTGTTCTCAACATCGTCTTCATGAGGAGGACAGCCCGTCGGGCGTGCCGAAGGATCGTGTTTGCTCCCCGGCGAAGAGGTCCCCGCGCGAACCGTTCGCTCGAACCGTGTATCCTGAAGGCCGGGATCAGAGGATCGCCACCGCCCGAACGGGCGAGCCGTCCCCGCCGGCGATGTTCAGGGGCAGGCAGGCGAAGAGGAACGCCCCGCCGCGGAGCGTCCGGAGACCGGTCAGGTTTTCGATGATCACGATACCCCGGGACAGAAAAATCCGGTGCACGGCCGGACGGGCCGCATCCATGACGTCGGCGGAAGGCGCGTCCACCCCGACTCCCTTCAGCTTGAAGCCGGCCAGCCAGCGGGCGGCCTTCTCCGAAAGCGCCGGATGGCCGGAGAAATACGCGGGACTCCCCCAGCGCTTCGCCCAGTCGGAGAAGAGAAGAACGAATTCCGAGGCCGCGATCCGGTCCCGGTCCCCCTCCAGGTCGGCGATCTCGATCCGCGGCCCGGCAAGGCGGGAGACGTCCACGAGACAGCCGGGCCCGGCGAAGCGGGCGGCCGGCAGCCGGTCGAGGGCCGCGCCGCCGGCCAGAAAATGGGCCGGCGCATCCACGTGCGTTCCGGTGTGAGTCCCCAGGCGGAGGGTTTTCGAGGCGAATCCGTGTTCATCGACGGTCGAGGCTTCCGTGATCCGCGGGGCCGCGTCGCCGGGAAAGACCGGCATCGTTTCGGCGAGAAGATGGCTTAAATCGATGATGCGCACAGTGAAAGAGGAAGCGGTCAGGACACGATTTTTTCGAGGATCTTGATGCGCTTGGCCGTGTTGCGGAACTTCGGATTCCAGGCCGAAATCTCGCGGTAAAGAGCCAGGGCCGCCTCGTTTTCGCTGATCATCTCGTAAAACGAGGCCAGTTCGTACGCCAAGGCGAACCGCTCCGGAGATTCCTCCGGCGTCAAGGAAATCGCCCCCTCGAAACGACGGCGGGCTTCCGGATAGTTTCTTTTTTTGACGCAGCATTGTCCGATCAGACTCCAGCAATCCGCCGTCCGGCCCGGATCGGCGGCCGCCAATTCGAACTCGGCGATGGCTTCCTCATAGAGGTTCTGCTCGAAAAAGGCCAAGCCCAGATTGTAGCGGGATTCATAATTGCGCTGATCCACCTTGATATCCACCTGCCGGCGGAATTCCTGGACGATATCGACCAGGTCCTTCTCGATGACCGAGGTCCGCTCCTTAAGCTGCTTGTAGAACTCGACTTCGAGAGCCTCGATTTCCTCCTCGATCTTGTCGGTGATGTCGATATACCCTTGGGACGCGGCGGCGGAACCGGCTGCCGAAGCGACGAACGGGCCGATATCCAAGCCGGCGAATATTTCGGCGGACGTGACCTTGGATCCGGCCTCTTCGTCGGGCGCCTCGGCCTGAGGCGCGGGGGGCGGCGGAGGAGGCGCGGGTTTCGTCCGGGAGGCGGCCGGACC
>JAAZPG010000409.1 GCA_012797375.1 Acidobacteriota bacterium | reverse complement strand
CCGGGGCCGGCGTAATCATAATCCAGGAACAGGCCGAGCGAAGCCGTGGCGTCGGCCGACGGCGTCCGGGCCGGGTTGTAATAACAGCCGGTATGGGAGGCGTTCAGCTCGCCCAGCATCTCGCTGACCATCTCGGCGTAATCATGGTTGTTGTTGATGAAGGGGAGGAATTTGCGGTAGATGGGGTAAAAGGAATCCCAGTCCGCCCCGTAGAGATCCTCCACCAGGAACTTCTGCTTGATCTGCCGCCACATGTGGTCGAACATGTAAGCTTTCTCGGCGGCCTCGTCCAGGCGCATCTCGCCGGTGATGGCCAAGGGCTCCTGCCGGCCGCTGTCCGGATCGACCTTGAGGATCCGTCCCTCGGCTCCGATGAAGAGCGTCTTGCCGTCGGGCGACAGCTCCATCGAGGGCCTCTGGACGCCCAGCTTGGCGAGCAGCTTGGTGTCGCGCGTCCGCGGCTCGGTCACCCATAAATCATAACCGCGTTCGAACCGGGCCAGATAGAAGAGCTTCTCGCCGTCCTTGCTCAAGACGGCGTCGCTGATGTCCGCCGAATGAATGGAGAGGCGGACCTTCCGCCGGTCGAGCCCGTCGAGCTCGAACGCCAGTTCCTTCTTCGGTTCTTCCTTTTTAAGGCCGGCCGCCTTGGCCTTGGCGTCCGCGGCCTTTTCTTTCTCCGTTTTCTCCTTTTCGTCCTTGGCTTTTTGCTCCGTTTCCTTCAGCAAAGCGAATTCGGCCTTGGAGAGGAGGAACCGGTCGTACGCCTCCCGGGTGAAAAACATCCCGTAGATATCGTAGGTCATGGGATTGCCGTCCGTGTTTGTCAAGCCCTCCCGGGTCGAGCCGTAGTACATCATCGTCCCGTCCAGGCCCCAGCGGACGCCGACGTTGTCGAATCCGCTCCGGGTCAGGTTGATGACCCGGCCCCGGCCGTCGCTCGAGACGAGGCCGATCTGGGGGGTGAAGAGGCGGACGACGCCGAATTGGACCAGAAACCACTTCCCGTCCGGGCTCCAGCGGTAGCTCTGGTCGCCGTCGGCGTAGGAGTAATTGTACGTTCCCGGCAGAATCAGCCGGCTTTGCTTGGTCGCCAGGTTGATGACCTTCAAGGCGGTCCGGTTTTCCAGGTAAGCGACTTCCTTGCCGTCAGGGGAGAATTCGGGCTGAAACTCCTCGGCCGCCGTGGCCGCGACCGGTTCCTCCTTGAGGAGCGTCGCGGCGAAGAAATAGGGCTCCTCCTTGCGGACGATCGAGGTCGCGTAGACGTTCCAGTTGTTGTCTCGTTCGGCGGCGTAGATGAGTGTCCGGCCGTCCGGGCTGAAGCTCACCATCCGCTCCTGCTCGGGGGTGTCGGTCACGCGCTTGGCCGGCCCGCCTTCGGCGCTGACGACGAAAATCTCGCCCCGGAAGACAAGGGCGATTTCTTTGCCGTTGGGGGATAGGCGCATCTCGGTGAGCCCGCTCCCCCCGACGGGCAGAACCCGCGGGAGGACGGCCCGGCCGTCCTGGGCGATGCGGACGGCGAGCTTTTGGGGAGCCGCGTCCCCGGCTTGGGTGTAGATTTCCCCGTCGTAGCCGAAGCACAGGACGCCGGTATCCGAGCGGGTCAGGAACCGGACCGGATTCTTGGCGAACGAAGTCACGGCGGTCGCGGAGGCGGGACGGCTCAGGGAGCTCTTGTAGATGTTGAACGTCCCGCCCCGCTCGCTGAGAAAGTAGAAGTCGTCGCCGTTGGGGTCGAAGACGGGATTCCGGTCCTCGCCTTCATTATCCGTCACCTGGATGTTCTTCTTGGCCTTCAAGTCATACACCCAGATATCGCGCGTCACCGCGGACGTGTGATGCTTGCGCCAGACGTTCTCACGGCCCTTGGCGTCGTGGTAGAGGATTTTGTCCCCGGCCCGGTTGGAGACGGCCGCGACCGCCGGCTGGGTCAGGACAAGGGACGCTTCCCCGCCGTCGACGGACACGCTGTAGAGCTCGGGAAAGCCGGTCATCGGGAACTGGACGTTGGCCGCCGTGTCCTGGCGGGCCGAGGCGAAGAGGATCCGCCGTCCGTCGGCCGTGAAGCCGCTGGGGATGTCGGCCGCGGAATGGAAGGTCAGGCGCCGGGCTTCGCCGCCGCCGGCCGGCATGAGGTAGATGTCGAAATTGCCGGAGCGGTCGGAGGCAAAGGCGATCCACCGGCCGTCATGGCTCCAGACCGGGGAATAATCGTAGGCTTCGCCCACGGTCAGGGGAACGGCCGTCCCGCCGGAAGACGGGATTTTGAAAATGTCGCCCTTGGCGCAGAAAAGGATGGCTTGGCCGTCCGGCGAGATGGCCGGGTACCGCAACCACAAGGGATTGTCCTGGGAGGCGGCGGGAGCCGCGCCCAGAAGGGAGGCGGCGAGCACGGCCAGGGCGGCCCAGGGCGTCGCGGACCGATGGACGGGACGCGGCCGGCGGAAACGGAGGGAAGGGAACGGACGAAGCATGGGGATTCTCCTTGATGAAGGCATCTCATTATCATACGCCATTCAATAAAGAAAAGTTGGCAACAGCCGCCGGGCCGTGTTATCTTCCGGGGGACAAGGAGGCGGTCATGGCCATCATCATCCGCGGCGGATCGGTCTTTTCCCCCGGGGCGGACGGCGCCCGCGACATTCTCGTCGCCGGCGGCCGGATCGAGGCGATCGCCGGCCCGGAGACGGTCGTTTGCCGGGGATTCGAGACGACGGTGATCGAAGCCGGCGGGAAAAGCGTCCTGCCCGGGTTCATTGATCCGCACGTCCATATCCTGGGCGGCGGAGGGGAGGGCGGTCCCGCGACCCGGGCTCCCGAAATCGCCGTTGAGGATATCGTCGCCGGCGGCATAACGACCGTTCTCGGCTGTCTGGGCACGGACTCGGTGACCCGGCATATGAGCTCGCTCCTGGCCAAAGCCCGGGCCTTGGAGATCGAGGGGATCTCGACGCGATGCTTCTGCGGCTCCTACGAGATCCCGGTCAAGACCGTCACCGGCAGCGTTCGCGGAGATCTCGTCCTGATCGACAGGATCATCGGGGCCGGGGAGATCGCCCTGTCCGACCACCGCTCCTCCCAGCCCTCGTTCGAGGAATTCGCCCGGGCGGCCGCCGAATGCCGGGTCGGCGGGATGCTGGGCGGGAAGGCCGGGATTCTCCACGTCCACATGGGAGACGGAGCCCGCGGCCTGGAATACCTGCGGCGGCTCGTCCGCGAAACCGAGATTCCGGTGACCCAGGTCGTCCCGACGCACTGCAACCGGAGCCGGCGGCTTCTGGAGGAGGCGGTCGAATACGCCAAGTCCGGGGGGCGGATCGACGTGACGGCCGGGACCGATCCGGACCGAGAATCCGACCATGACGTGAGCGTCGAAACGGCCGTCCGGCTGCTTATAAACGGCGGCGTGCCGCTGGAGCGGGTGACCGTCAGCTCGGACGGCAACGGAAGCCTGCCGGTTTTCGACGCAGCCGGGAATCTCACCGGTTTGACCGTGGCTTCGCCGCGGGCGCTCCTCCAAACGTTCCGTTCGCTTGTCGGCCGGAAGATCCTGACTCTGGAGCAGGCGGCCCGGCTCTTTTCCGCCAACCCGGCGTCGATTTACCGTCTGGAGGAAAAGGGGGCGGTCGCCCCGGGGCGAGACGCGGACCTCCTGGTTTTCGACAAGGAGCTGCAACTGACGGATGTGATCGCCCGCGGCCGGGTTTTGATGAAGGACGGAAAGCTCCTGGTCAAGGGCGCGTTCCGCTGAATCGGCGGTTCGGGATTGGAATCTGGCGAGGGAGACCAGGGAGCTCACGACGGCCGGAGCAGCGGGGCGGGCCTTGCGGAAGGCTTTTTTTTCGTCCTCAAGCCGGGCCGTACTTGAACAGCACCGGCGGAATCAGCGTCAGCAGACCGAAAATCACCCAGGCGATCACCAGGGGGATGAGCCACTTGGCCCATTTCTCGTAGCGCAGCCCGGCCAGCCCGAGAACCCCCATCGTCACTCCCGAGGTCGGCAGGATGGGATTGATGTACTCGGCCAGCTGGAAGGCGAAGACGCTCGTCTGCCGGGTGATCCCGACCAGGTCGCCCAGGGGAGCCATGACCGGAATGGTCAGGGCCGCCTGGGCCGTCCCCGAGTGGATGAAGAAATTGATCCCGCACTGGGACAGGAACATCAGCTGGGCCGACAGGACCGGGTGAAGGTTGGAAATCGCCGAGGCCATCCCGGCCAGGATCGTGTCCATGATCCGGCCGTCCGTGGCGACGATGAGGATGGCCCGCGTCGTCCCGATGATCAGGGCGGCGTTGACCATGTCCTTGGCTCCGTCGACGAAGGCCTTGCCGAACTCGTCTCCCGTGAGACGGCCCAAGATCCCGGAGAGGATGCCCATGGCCAGGAATATCCCGGCGATCTCGTTGATGAACCACCGATACTTGAGAATGCCGAAAATCATGACCCCGAATCCGGCGGCGAACACTCCAAGGACCAGCTTGTGCCGCAAGAGAACGGGGAGTTTTTCCATGGCCGGCGTCGTCCCCAGGAGCTTTTTTCTTTTTTCGAGGTCGTCCGCGTAGACCGGGCTGATCTCGGGCTTCTTGAGGACGCGGGCGGCGTAGCGCATGACGAGGAAGACGGCGATGGCCGTGCCTCCCGCCCAAATGATCAGCCGGTAGCCCATCCCCGAATAAAGAGGCAGGCCGGCGATCCCCTGGGCGATGCCCACGGTGAAGGGATTGAAGAAGGCGCCGGCGAAGCCGGCGGCCGCCCCGAGAAACGGGATCGAGACGCCGACGATGGTGTCGTAGCCCAGGGAAAGGGCCAGGGGGACGAAGATCAGGATGAAGGGCATGGTTTCCTCGCACATGCCGAAGACCGCCCCGCCGAGGGAGAACACCGTCATCGTGACCGGAATCAAGAGAACCCGGAGGGCCCTGCTCCGCCCGAAGAGGCAGGCGATGTTGTGGATGACGACCGTGATCGCCCCGGTTTTCTGGATGACCGAGAACGCCCCGCCGACGATGAGGAGGATCCCGATGATCGCCGCGGCATCGATGAATCCCCGGGCGGGAGAAACGAAGAGCCCGCCCAAGCCCTGGGGCCGGCTCTCGATCCGCTGGTAGGAACCGGCGACGGGAACCAGGCGCCCGTCTTTTTCCACCCGCTGATATTCGCCTCCGGGGATGATCCAGGTCGCGGCCACGGTCAGGACGACCATGGCGTAGACGAGGATGAGCGTGTGGGGGATTCTCGGTTTTTTCACTTCCGGCCTCCCTGGACCGCCCCGATCGCCGGATCGTAGACGTCGCCGGGAAGGAGGATATGGATGGTCATCCCCGCCGCGCCCAGGAGCCCGTCGGCCGTCCGGGAGCCGGAAGCCCGGCGGGCGTCGTAGACGACGGCTTGGCGG
>JAAZPG010000408.1 GCA_012797375.1 Acidobacteriota bacterium | reverse complement strand
TTTTCTGGAGAAAATGGGATATAAGCGGATCAAAGATCTCCAGAGCCTCATCCGGCCGGTCGCGCTCGATCTCAATGATTCCGAGTTTCGCCCGGATGTCGTAGTTCCCGGGATCCTCGGCCAGGATCCGGCCGTAGATTTCGGCCGCCTTGTCCTTGTCCCCCTGCTCGCTGTGCAGGAGAGCCATCAGGCTGAGAAGGTCGGTCCGGGGCCCTCGCTTCTTGACGATCCGGCCCAGCATTTCCATGGATGTCTCGGGCCGCTTGAGCTCGCGGTAAACGCGAACGAGGTTCGTCAACGTCCGGTAATCGCCGTCGGCGACGGCCAGCGCCTCGAGGAGGATTTTTTCGGCCTCGCCGTATTCCTTGCGGACGAAAAGCAGATCGGCCGCCTCGTTCAAAACGACCTGGGCCTGATCCCCTTTCCGCTCCTCCAGATAGAGGCGGGCGAGCTTCAGCCGGGTCACCAGATCGGTCCGGTCGAGCCGGGCCCTCTTTTCGTAGAGGGCGATCAGCGGCTTGGTCTCATTCCGCTTTTCATACTCATCCGCCGCTTGAGTATATTGTTCCCGGGCCTCGCCCGAAAATCCGAGCTGCCCGTAGAGATCCCCGATCCGGATCATGACGTCCGGTTCCGCCGGCCGGATCTTGTTGACCTTCTTGGCGATGGCCAGGGCCTGCGAATACGCCCCCCGCCGTTCCAGCGTTTCGACGTTATTCATGAAAAGCTCGATGGCCCGGTCTTCCTGTCCCAGCTGGAGGCACAAGTCTCCGATGATATTTCCGATCGAGACATCCTGGCCGGATCCGTCCAGGAGCTTTTGATATTCGGCGACCGCTTCCTCGATTCGTCCCGCCTTGACAAATTGGCCCGCCCGTTCGGAGATTTTGGCGCGGTCGGAAGCTTTAATAGTCATGGATTCAGAAGAGCTTCGGTTGGTATTGTAGATTAAACGACATCCGGTGAAAAGGGGTCGGACCGCGGAGAGCCAGGGCTTCAAAATGAGCCCGCGTGCCGTAGCCCTTGTGCCGCTCCATCCCGTAGCCGGGAAAACGGCGGGCCGCCCGGATCATGATCCGGTCCCGGGAAACCTTGGCCACGATGGAAGCCGCGGCGATCGAGTAACTCCGCCGGTCCCCGCCGACGACGGCGTCCTGAGGCCGGGGGAAATCCCGGATCGCGAGGCCGTCCACCAGGACCATGTCGGGCGGAACGGGCAGCGCGGCCACGGCCCGGCGCATCGCCTCCTGAGACGCCCGGAGAATGTTCAAGACATCGATCTCGGCGTTTCCGGCCAGGCCGAGACCGACGGAGGCCTCTTGGCGGATCCGCCGGGCGAGCCGCTCGCGTCGCGTGGGGGAAAGGCGCTTGGAATCATCCAGCCGTTCGACCCAATCGGGCGGCAGGCCGGCAAACCAAGAGAACGGAAGGATGACGGCCGCGGCCACAACGGGACCGCACAAAGCCCCGCGGCCGGCTTCATCCACGCCGGCGATCAGCGTCCTCCCCGCTTCGAGATGCCGGCGTTCAATCTCGAAATCGGGCAAGGCGCGGATCAGCGTTCTTCGCGGAGCTTGGCCGCTTTGCCTTTCAGTCCGCGGAGGTAATAAAGCTTCGCCCGCCGGACCCGTCCGCTGCGGACGACCTCGACTTTCTTGATCCAGGGCGACTGCCGCGGAAAAATCCGTTCCACCCCGATGCCGAAAGAGACCTTCCGGACGGTGAACGTCTCGCTCATCCCGCGGCCTTTCTTGGCGATCACGTCGCCCTGGAAAATTTGGACGCGTTCCTTTTCGCCTTCCTTGATGAGGACGTGGACCTTGACCGTGTCGCCGATAGCGAAAGGCGGGAGATCTTTTTTCATCACCTTGTCTTCCGTCACTTGTACCAGGCTCATTGTTCGTTCCTTTCGTTGTCGATTTCGTCGAGCAACATGCGGTCCTCGGGCGAGAGCGACAGCCGGGCGAAAAGGTCGGGCCTTCTCCGCCGCGTCTTCTCCAGCGCCTTGCGGCGCCGCCAGGCTTCGATTTTATCATGGTCGCCGGAGAACAGCACCTCCGGCGCCTTCATCCCCCGAAAATCCCGGGGGCGGGTATACTGAGGATAGTCCAGCAAGCCCTCGGCGAACGATTCCTTGCGGACCGAGCCTTCCTTCCCCACGACGCCCGGAATGTGCCGGGCGACGGCGTCGACGATGATCATGGCCGGCAATTCCCCTCCCGTGACCACATAATCGCCGATCGAGATCTCGTCCGTGGCCAAATGGAGGGCGACCCGCTCGTCCACGCCCTCGTAGCGGCCGCAAATCAGAACGACCCGAGGTTGGAGGGCGATTTCCCTGGCCAGCCGGTCGTCGAACCTCCGGCCCGCGGGCGAGAGGAGATAAACGGGCGGATCCTCCGAACCCCGGACCGCTTCGACCGCGGCGAAGACCGGCTCGGGCTTGAAGACCATGCCTTCTTCGCCGCCGAACGGGCGGTCATCCACCTGCTGGTGCTTGTCCGTCGTGAAATCGCGAAGGTTATGCACCCGCAGGTCCAACCGTCCCCTTTGGACGGCCTTGCCGATGACGCCCCCCGCAAAGACGCTCGGGAACATCTCGGGGAAGATCGTGATTATATCAAATCTCATTTAAGTCCAAAAGGCCGTCAGGAGGATCGATGACGATCCGCTTGGCTTCGATGTCGATGACCGGGCAGATGCTCCGGCTAAGCGGGATGTAAATCTCATTCCCCCCGCCGTCCGGATCCAGGACGAGCAACGGTGTTCCACCCGTGTCCCAGACTCCCCGGACAAGGCCGACGGGACGGCCTTCTTTCGTCACGACCCGGCACGCGGCCAAGTCTTCAACGGCGAATTCATCCTCGGCCGGAGGGGCGACGTCCTCATGAAGGGCGAAGATTTCCCGGCCGGCCAGGGGCAAAGCGTCGGGAATCGAGTCGACGCCCCGGAGCTTCAGCGTATGGGCGTCTTTATAAGGCGTCAGGGATTCGACCGCGTATTCGCGGAATTCATCGTTTTCCCTGACAAAGATTCTAAAAAAAAACCACCCGGGCGGGGAGCGGCGTCCAGGACCGCCTTCACTTCCCCCCGGCGGCCCTGGGTTCGGAGAATCCGGCCCAGGCGTTTCACGGTATTATTTTTCGATGATTTCCAGGTTGTAGCGGTGCTTCAGCTTCATCCCGGCGGCTCCGAGGATGATGCGGATGGCCCGCGCCGTGCGGCCCTGCTTGCCGATGACCTTGCCCAAATCCTCGGGAGCGACCTTGAGCTCCAGAATCGTGGTTTGTTCGCCCTCGATCTGCGAAACGACGACTTTGTCCGGCTGGTCGACAAGAGCCTGGGCGATCAATTCAACGAGTTCCTTCACGTTCTCCTCCTTCGGGAAAATCGCCCCGGCGATCAGGCTTTGGGAGTCGCTTTCTGCGGTTTGGCCAGGAGCGATTTGACGGTTTCCGAGGGTTTAGCTCCCCGGTCCATCCAGTATTTTGCTTTGGCGAGGTCGATTTTTATTTCGGCGGGATCGGTCAGGGGATTATAGGATCCGATGATCGCCTTCGCCTTGCTTTCCCGGGGCTTTTTCGAGTCGATGACGACGACCCGGTAAGCGGGCTGGCCCTTGGCTCCAAATCTCATAAGACGCAGTGACAACATAATTGTGTAATCCGTTCTTTTAAAATGGTTTGTAGATAATAGCCAAAACCCGCTTGAAAGTCAACCAACCGATCCGCTCCTTTTATTCTTTTCCCGTCGACCCGAAAACCAGCGCCGAAACAGCGCGTCATTCCCGGCGCGGCAAGTCCGGAGATCACAGGGCGGCCCGCAGGATGCCGATCAGCGTTTTTTCGTCAAGGGCGACCGGATTTTGCCGGATGGAGCTGGAGCGCCCCGCGGCTTCGGCCAGGACGGGCAGGTCGGCCTCGGTCACGCCGAAGGCTGAAAGGCGAGGAAGTTCAAGCTCCTCGACGAAGGCGGAAAGCCGGTCGCCGAGGGCGGCCATCCGTGTTTTTTCGGATCCCCGTCTCGCGGGGAGGAAGACCTCCGCCAGCCGGAGGCATTTGGCCGGAACCGTCCGGCCCGCGCCCCCGGCGATCATGGCCCGGATGTTTTCCGAGAGCACGCCTGGAAGAACCCGCCCGCAGGCGACTCCATGGGGGATGAGAAATTTTCCGCCCAGGGCCGCGGCCAGTCCATGAACGGCTCCTAGGCCCGCGTTGGCCAGGCAGATCCCGCTCAAGAGGGCCGCCACGGCCATGTCGTCGCGGGCTTCAAGGACGCTCCCGTCTCGGAAGGCGGGAACGAGCGACCGAGCGGCCCGGTTCAAGCCTTCAAGGGCCAGGGCGTCCGTCCACGGCCGGGCGTTCAGGGCCAGGTAGGATTCGAGGCATTGGGCCAGGGCATCAAGCCCCGTGGAAGCCGTCACGGCCGGGGGAAGGGTATCGGTCAAGGCGGGATCCACCAAGGCCAAGCGGGGAACGAGGGCCGGCCCCCGCAAGCTGGCCTTGACCCCCAACGCCCGGCTGGCCAGGACGGCGTTGCGCGTGGCCTCGGCCCCCGTGCCCGCCGTCGTCGGCACGGCGATCACCGGAACGCCGGGGCGGCTGAACGGCCGGCCTCGGCCGATCACCTCGAGATAATCGAGGACTTCCCCGCCGCCTGCCAACAACC
>JAAZPG010000407.1 GCA_012797375.1 Acidobacteriota bacterium | reverse complement strand
CTCCGGCGGTCCGCGGAAAATAAGGGAAGAGGACGTCCCCCGAAAAAGGCCGCCGTCCGGGTTATTGATTCCCGGACGGGATTTTCTCCTTGTTCCACTCGGGCGGCTCGACGCCGAGCAGGTGCCTGACGAAGAAGTCGTAGCGCTTCCGATCGCCGTAGGTCCCCCCCGTCGTATGCCCCTGGCCGGGCAAGACGATCAGATCGAAGACCTTATTCGCTTTGATCAGGGCGTTGACGACCTGCATCGTCGAGGCCGGGTCGACGTTCGTATCCAGCTCCCCGACGGAAAGCAGAAGGTTCCCCTGGAGCCGCCAGGCGTTGTCGACATTCGAGGAGGCGGCGTACTCGGGGCCGATCGGCCAGCCCATCCATTGTTCATTCCAGGAAATCTTGTCCATCCGGTTATCGTGGCAGCCGCAGGAGGAGACGCCGGCCTTGTAGAAATCCGGGTGGAAAAGAAGCGCGGTGAGGGTGTTCTGGCCTCCCGCGGAATGCCCGTAGATTCCGACCCGCGAGATGTCGCAGGAGGGATCCTTGGCGGCCAGGGCCTTGATCCAGGGAATTCGGTCCGGGAAGCCGCCGTCGGCGATATCCTTCCAGCAGACATCATGAAAAGCCTTGGACCGGTTCGAGGTTCCCATCCCGTCGCATTGGACGACGATGAAGCCCAGCTCGGCCAACGCTTGCATGGAATGGAAGGGGCTGAACGATTTCGGAACGAACGAGTCGTGGGGCCCGGCGTAAATGTACTCGATCACCGGATATTTCCGCGAAGGATCGAATGACCTCGGCCGGAAGACGACTCCCCAAATGTCCGTTTGGCCGTCCCGTCCCTTGGCCGAAAAAACCTCGGGCATCCGATACCCCATTTTCAGAAGCTCCTGGATGTCCGCCCGCTCGACGTCCATCAGCAGCCGCCTGTCCGCCGTGCGGCGCAGCTCGACGACGGGGGGAAGATCGATCCGCGACCAGGTGTCGACGAAATATTTCAGGTCCGGCGAGAAGACGACCGTGTGATTTCCATCCGTCTCGGTCAACGGCGTCAGACCGGTGCCGTCGAAATTGATCCGGTAGGAATGCAGGAGATAGGGATCTTTTCCCGGAACCATCCCGCCCGCCCGGAAAAAGATCCGGCGGTTCTCTTCGTCGACGCGATCCACGCCGCGGACCACCCACTCCCCGCGGGTGATCTGGTTTTTCACTTGGCCGGTCGCGCCGTCGTAAAGATAGAGATGGTTCCAGCCGTCCCTCTCGGACATCCAGATGATTTCTCTTCCATCCTGGACATCGTAGCGGTACAGCTTGCCGTAGTACGAGAAGAACGTCCGGCATTCCTCGTCGACGAGGGCGCGCGCTTGACCGGACCGGCCGTCGACCTCGATCACCCGGTAAACCTGGTGGCCGCGCTGGTTATACTCGAAGGTGAACGCCCGGCTGTCCTTCCGCCAGGCCAGATACGCCTTGGAATACCGCATGTTGAAGTTCGTGTTCGGGAAATAGGGGTTGGGAAAGAGGCTCTTGTCGACGATGAATTGTTTTTTCGTGTCGACGTGAAAGAGGACCGGTTGAAATTCGTCCAGGGGATCCCCCGGCTTCAGGTATTCGATGGCGTGGTATTTGGGCTGGAGCTGGTCGGCCGGCGACGATTCCACGTACTGGATTTTCCGACGCGCGCCGGGACGGATCCGAAAAGCGGCCAGCTTGTTCGAATCGGGAGCCCAGACGAGGGATTCCCAGTTGTATTCATCGCCCGCGATCCCCTCAAGGCTCATTGGAAATTCGTCTTTCCGGTCCGCGGATCTCACGTAGACGTTATGATCCCGGATAAAGGCTTCCCACTTGCCGTCGGGAGAGGGAATCGGGTTCCTGGAGGGAGGCGGCGCCGGAGCGAAAGGGGACGGCCGCGCGCGGGACGACGGGCCGATTTTCACGCAAGCGTAGGCGGCCAGATCGCATTTCCATTTCCCGTCTCCGAATTCGAATTCAACGGCCCGTTCCTTGTCCACGAAAACGACGCGGTCGAACGGAAGATTCCGGGCGTCATGCTTTTCCCCGGTCGCCCGGGAGAGCGAGGCGGCGAGCTTTTCATGATCGAACGCCGGCCGCTTGACGATGTGATCCGCGTCCACCAAAATGAATTCAAATCCTCCCCGGACCGTTTTCCGATAACAGAACCGGTTCGTTCCTTCCGTCCAAACGACGGGACCCGTGATGTTCAAGGCGGCCGCCCGGCTTTTTTCCTGAAGCTGGAACGCCCGCTCATAGTCCGCCTGAGTCCCCTGCGCCGAAAGCACGCCGGAAAGAAGGGCCAAGACGCCCCCAAAAACCAAACACCTTGTGAATTCTCGCGATTTCATAGTTCCTCCTTGGAGAAATTGACGAAGACGAGCTTGGTTTCCGCGGATCCTCGGGGAGCGCGGGCCGTCCCGGAAAGGACGGCGCGGGAAAAACCCTCCCTCGACTCGACGCCATCAACGAACCGGCAAGCCCAAACGGGGCGCCGTGTTTCTCGTCGAGGGGAAAGCGTCATTCTCTCGATTCGCCCGATTTTTCGACGAGGGGGACATAGCCTTCTTGTTTTTGAAAAAGCTTTTTCAGGAATTTCTCTTGAATCTTGAACGACCAATGGACGTCCCGGATGAAGGCGGCCGCCTCCTCTTTCTTCCCCTCCTCGATGAGCCGGGTCAGCTCCACGTGCTCCCGGATGGAGGATTCCTCCCATTGTTTTAAATATCCTTCCCGGCGGGGAAAATGGTAGAGCCTTCTTTTGAGGTTATCGGTGATTTTCGCCAAGTTTTTGTTTTTGCAGAGGCCGAGAAAAATGTCATGATATTCGAGGTTTTTTTGAAAGTACAAAGTGAAGTTGTTCGCCCCGATCGCCTCGATCATCTCGGAGTTGAGATTCTTCATTTTCTGGACGATCGTCGCGTTGATTTTGTCATAACCGGAGAGAAACGCCGTGCTTTCCAAGGCCCCGATGATCTCGTAATACTCCTTGATGTCCTCGATCGTAAGCTGCCGGACAAGCACGCCTTTTCTCGGCAGAATCGTCACGAACCCCTCCATCTCGAGTTGGAGCAGGGCGTCTTTCAGCGGCGTCCGGCTGACCCCCAATTGCTTGCTCGTTTCTTCGATATTGATGTGGGATCCGGGACGCAATTCGCCGACTTTGATTTGATTCCGCAGATACTCATAAACCTGGTCTTTCAACGACGCGAGATTGATGATGCTCGGTTCTTTCACGTCCCCCCTCCAGATTAAAAATATCTCATATTTAATTTATATGAGATTTTAAAACCAAATGTCAAGTCTTGAAAGAGACGAGTGAATGGTTAATCCCTGATCAGGACTGAAAAAAGAACCATCGATTGATTTCCGCCGCGGCTTCCCCATCCCCCGGAAACCGCCTTACTTTTTCCCTTTCAAGACATTCACATTCTTTTGGATCTGGGGCTGATTTGCGTTGATTTCGAGCGATTTTTCCCAAGCCCTCAAGGCTTCCCGATGGTCGCCCATCTGGAAATAACATGTCCCCAAGACATTGAGAAGGTTGGGATTGACCCCGTAATGGGTTACCGCTTGATTGAAATAATCAACGGCCTGGTCCCATTTTCCCATGTTTTTACAGGCCGTCCCCAATAAAAACAAGACGTCATATTCGGGAGGAGTCCGGAGGCTCAGAAACGGCTTCAACACCTCTTCGATCTTCCGGTCATCGGCCAGCCGCAGGCAGGCCTTGGCCAGATTGATCGCATATTCGTAGGAATCGGGTTTCTTTCGAAAGGCCTTCTCCAAGGCGTTCCGGGCGGCCTCGATCTTGCCGACATTGAAAAGCTGCGTGCCGATGAAATAGGAATAGACCGGATCGTCGGCGTCCGGCAGAATCCGGGAATGGATCCAGGACCGGGGGATCGTTTCCAAGTACGTCAGGATGAAATCCTCTCGTTGAGAGATGATCTCCCGGCCTTCCATCGCCAGTGAAAGGAGGAGCCGATAATGCCCCGGCGGGAATTTCCCGAGGGGGATCTCTTCAAAACAATCGGGAAGATCGGCGTAGTCCCCCGCCTTCCGCGACAAGCGGAGCATCTCGTCCTCGTCCCGCATGATCACGTAGCGGACCTCGCCTTTCTCCTTGAAGTCCCCGTGGATTTCGTGGACTTGGAACACGGCAATCAGCGTGTCGTTCCTCGTAAACGTCCGGTTCCCGGGGAATTGAACTTGAACGGATCCGAATTGA
Source organism: Acidobacteriota bacterium (assembly GCA_012797375.1). Taxonomy (GTDB): domain Bacteria; phylum Acidobacteriota; class Aminicenantia; order Aminicenantales; family UBA4085; genus JAAZPG01. The sequence continues at coordinate 2,373 of JAAZPG010000407.1, read as the reverse complement.
AACGGCCGAAGCTTGTCCGCCTCCGCCTCCTGTTTCTTCGCGGCGTAACCGAGCAAAAGAGAGGTCATCTGCAGGCGATCGTCCTCCCCGGGGATCACCAGGTCTTGTTCGAGGGAGGTGAACTCCTTGGAGGTTTCATTTTTCAGGAGGATGGAGAGCTTGAATTCCCCCGGGATGAGAGGAAACATATCTTGGATGCTGTAGGGCCGGCGGTTGATGTTTTCGATCTGATCCTGATCGAAGGCCAAGGAGATCTTCTTTTCAAACTGAAAGACGTTTTTCCCTTCCGGGGTCCGGACGGATCCGAAGATCTTGAGATTCGCCTGGAAGCCGCCCCTCCCCGCCTCGATCGACAGCCGCTCGGGCTCGATGGCGTAATGAACGAAATAAACCCCCGAGGCGTCCTTGATCACTTTCACCAGGGAATCGCTGCGGATATAATTCGCCGTATAATCCACTTCCACGATGTCTTTGTACTCGAAAAACTTGCGGGCGTACGTTTCATCGACGATTTTTTCGGGATACGCTTCGATATTCTGGACCAGCATATCGGAGACCAGGCTGGGACGCCCCATCCCCGAGGAATCCTCTCCTGGGACGAAGCTGATCGAGACGGAAGCCAAGGCCGGTTCGATTTCCCTCAGCTTTAAATACGCGCCGGAATAATCGAACGGGTTCCCTTGATCATAAGCCAAGAGGGCCTGGGGGCCGTCTTTCAAGGGGCTGTACAACCGGTATTCGCCGACCCCCCCCTCCTGGAAAAACACGAGGGAGAATCCGTTCGGGAAGCCGAGATCGCCCTTTCCCTGGTAAAACCAGACTTCCGCGGGAAAAAGATCGGACTTGCTTTCATATCTCTGAATGTCGGTGGGCTCGCCCAAAATGATGTACATGCGCCCGCGGTCCGTCATCCAGCCGGGCTTGGTCGTCGTCCGCCCGAACATCCGATTGACGTGGCTCAAACGCCGGTAGTGCTCTTTTTTGAACTCGTTTTCATCCGTGCCGGGCGTCGGGTCCCGTTGTTTCCAGAACGCCTCGATAAAAAGGTCTCTTTCCCGGTCCGATTTCAGCTTTAAGAAAATCTCCTTTTCGATGGGAGCGATGAGGTAAACGACTTCTTCTTCAAGCCATCGGCCGTGTTTTTCGGCCGGACTTTCCGCCACGGCCTGGTCCGCCCGGAGGAGGGACACGGAGAAAATGAGAACCGCCGCAAAAACAAACGCACGGGTTCTTGTCGCCGAATCAAGCCTCATGATCTTCATCCGTCCATCCCGTTTTTGGCTTTGATGCCTCGAAAAACATGGAAAGCACGCCGAATTCTCCAAAGATTTATATTATCCCAACATTTTGTGAATTTCAAATCCGGCTCTCTCGAGGAAAAGATTTTCCCATGTGCGCCGGTTGGGTTTCATTGACATTTTTTCTTTATTTTCAATTACATACGGGAACATACCGGAGAGGTTATTGGAAATTCTAACATTTATGTCTTATTCATGGAATCGGTCTTTCAAGGCTTGGGCGTGTTTTGAATCGATTTCCCCATATGCGTATATTTACATTAATTTCTTATATTTATATGCCATTTCAGAACGCATGAAAAATCACTCCAATGCTTGACAAAAAGAAATTGTTTATTATATATATCAGATGTAATATCGTTAATGAAACACTTATTGTTTTGTATGTCGAGCGTGGAAACGGGGTCCGGGAGGGCTGTCCGGACGAAAGGAGGGGAAGAAAATGCGCGGACCGTCCTGTGTCCGCGTTTGTTTTTTCAGCCGCAGGCCTCGGATCGAATGAGGAAATCGGAACACCAAAGAAAGCGCCGAACGCTAAAACGCTCTTGGCCGCTTAAACAAGGAGGGTAAAGTGCATCGAAAATTGAAAGCCGCTTTCTGCCTTTTGTCGTTGGCGGTGACCTTAGCCGGAATCGCCGCGGCCCAAACGCGCGGGACGTCGGCCATCGTCGGCAAGGTCGTCGATCAGGACGGGGTGCCGCTCCCCGGCGTCAGCATCGTCGTCACGTCCCCGAATTTGATGGGAAGCCGGGCGGCCGCCTCGGATAAGGAAGGCCAATACCGGTTGACGGTCCTGCCCATCGGAACATACTCTTTGGAGGCGACTCTCCAAGGCTTCAACACCGTCCAAAAAACCAACATCGTGCTGCACACGGGGATCACGGCGACCATCCCCATCGAAATGACTCCGGCAGCCCAGGATCATGAAATCGTGGTTCAAGGCGTCGCCCCCCTCATCGACTTGCAGGACACCGGTCTGAGCAAAACGGTGATCACCAAGGAACTCTTGACCAACGTCCCGACGTCGCGGAATCTGACGGAAATCTTCGCCTTCGCCTCGGGCTCCCAGGGAGAT
>JAAZPG010000406.1 GCA_012797375.1 Acidobacteriota bacterium | reverse complement strand
TTAAAAAAGCAAGAGGAAGCTTCGAGAGAACGGATATCGCGGCCGCCGGCGGGAGAAGAAGGCCGTTCCGAAACAGCGGGAGGAAGCAACAATGGACGAGAAAAAAATCGACATCAAGGTGGACGAAGCCGTGGCCGTGGGCCAATACGCCAACGTGGCCGCCATCCGTCATTCGCGGGAGGAATTCATCTTTGATTTCGCCTTTCTTTTCCCCGATCATCCGGCCGGCAAGCTCATCGCCCGCCTGATCCTCAGCCCCGCCCACGCCAAGCGTTTCCTGGGCGCGCTGACGTCCAACATCCAGGGCTATGAGGCAAGCTACGGCCCCCTCCCTTCGGCCGAAACGCCGCCGGTCGGCTTCGTTCATTGAGACGGCCGGGCCTCGGGCCCGGCTGTCTTGACAATCGCCGGAATTTTCGTTATCAATGGGACAAGATCAGAGACATGATGGAGAATCCAATAAAAACGATCAGGCCGGATTTTGGGAAATGGATGAAGGCACCAATCCACTGGAGGTAATATCCCATGGCGTTCGAATTTAAAAATTCCAAAGGGGCCAGCTACTTCCTTCACGCGAAAAACGTGACTCTCAAGGGCGGCCGGCAGCAGACGATCTATTATTTCGGCAAAGAGGTCAAGGAAGGCGCCCTCGACGCGGTGCCGGCCGGATACCAGGTTGTCGAAACTCCCAAGACCGGCATGCCGATCCTCAAGAAAAAATAAGATCTCCTCTTTGACTGCCTTCCCGGATCCGGGGGGATTCCCCCCCGGATTTGTTCATTCTTCGAACGCCATTTCATTCTTTCCCTCGTTCCGATCCGGAATGTAACCGGACGAAACGCGCCGCGATTCCTTTTTCCTTGAAAAAGGGCGTTCTCCGCATGAAAGTGAGCATGCGTCCCCTATCGAGGACAGCCCCGGCCGGCGAAATGTCCTTGCCGACAGGGGAAAAGTTATTGGCATGGAAGTTGCAATTTAAGAGGTCGCAAGGAGACGAAGATGAAAAAACTCATGACCTTGGCGATCACGGCGGTCGCGGCGTTTCCGTTCCTGGCCTTCGGGCAATCCGAGGGCTACTACGACCGGAGCTTCACCCGGTTGAGTTACGTCAAGGGCGACGTTTATATCCAGCGCGCTCAGGACCTGGGTTATGAGCTCGGCGAAGTGAACCTCGTCGTCGTGGAAGGCGACAAGCTCGGAACGCGGGAAGGCCGGGCGGAAATCCAGCTCGGCCGGGGCAACATTCTGCGCCTCGACCGGGAGACCCAAGTCGACCTCGCCGGGCTCCCCGGGAGGGACGGCGATCCCACCAAAATCCACCTTATCCAGGGCAGCGTCTTTTTCCGGGTCCGGGATTTGGACCGGGAGAAAAATCTTCAGATCCATACGCCCGACGCGTCCTTTTACGTCCTTGAGGCCGGCCTGTACCGGCTGGACGTCTCGTCGAACAGCCGCACGGACCTCTCCGTGTACAGCGGCCAGGCCGAAGCGGCCGGTGAGGACGGATCCGTTCTCGTCCGCTCGGGGGAAATGATTACGGCCGCCGAAGGCCGGTGGAGCGGAGGGCCGTCCGGCCTGTTCG
>JAAZPG010000405.1 GCA_012797375.1 Acidobacteriota bacterium | reverse complement strand
GTTCGCGCAGGAGCCGCTTGGTCACCGGGGCCTGCCGCAGGAGATGGAACGCCTGATCATATCCCGACTTGTAGCGCTCGGGATCCCGGATCCGGATTTTTTCCTTTCCGGAGACGCGGACCGCCTTCAGGTTTTTTGAACCCCAGACCGCGCCCGGTCCGCCGCGCCCGTAAACCCGGTTGCGGTCATTGGCCACGTCGGCGAACCGGACGAGATTCTCCCCGGCCGGACCGATGCAGAGGACGCGCGGCCGGTCGGCCGGGCTGAACCCGGAGGTCAGGGCGTCCGTCGTCGCGTGGATGTCCTCCCCCCAAAGCGTCCCGGCCGGGTGGATCGCCGCGCCCGCCGGCGTGATGTCGATCCAGACCGGCTCCGGCGCTTTTCCCTTGATGACCAGGGCGTCGTGGCCCGTGGCCTTGAAGGCGAATCCCCAGCTTCCGCCGGAATTCGACGTCCCGATCAAGCCCGAAAGCGGCGAGTGAAAGACCATGTGGCCGCGGGCCGCCGTGGGGGCGTTCGTCCCGACGAGCGGGGAGGCGGCGATGACGATGACGTTCCCGGGCTCGAGGGGATCGGCGGCCGGATCGGCCTCATCGCGAAAGAGACGAGTGGCCAGGCCGCGGCCGCCGATATAATTGGCAACGAGATCGGCGTCGAGGGGACGGACGCGGACGGCGGCCGACGTCAAATCGATTTCAAGGTACCGGCCGAAAAAACCGAAGGACGAACCGCTCATCGGTTCAGGATACCCAATTCATCCCCCTCCCATCAAGGGGAAAACGGCGACCGTGTCGCCCGCCCGCAGCTCCCCGTTCCATCCGCCCCGGGCGGACGCGTTCTCTCCGTTGACCATGACGACGATATGAGGGTGGAGAGCGGGAGGCTTTCCGGCCTCCGGGGCGGCGAAAAGCTCGGCCCGGCGGGCGGAGGAATCCCCTAGCCGTTCCAAGAGGCAGCCGAGGGTCGTCCCCTCCTCGAGCTCGAAAATCCTTTCCTTGCCGCCGAACGTCTGCCGGAACGCGGCGAAAAACCTGACCCGCACGGTCATGGTCGTCCGGCCGGGTCCTTTCATAGGCGATTCCCCGCCGGGAGGGCGCGGATGAGAATTTCCGGATCACGCGAGGGAGGCAGCGGAACGGCCGCAACCGCAATCCTCGCCGGCCAGCGCTTTTGGAAATCCTCCATCAACGTGTCCCGGACGACGACGAGGCAGGACCTCCGGGCGTCGGCGAAGACCGGGGCGGCCGCCGGCCAAACGCCCCTCCCGCCAAGCTCCAAGCGGCCGAGCTCATCGATGATAAGCAGACGGGAGGGATCGCTTCGGCCGATGATATCCGCGGCTGCGGCCAGGCCGCCGGGAAGAACATCAAAGGCGCCCGTCCGGAGGCCGTCCGCGGCCCCCGCGATTCGAAGAAAAGGAATCCGCCGGCCGGTGCGCAGGTCCAGGAGATCATAGCCGGGCGCCGGACGGCCGTCCCCCGCCCGCTCGCTGAGATAGCCGTCGGGCGGCCGCCCGAGCGCCGCCAGGCGGCCGACGACGGCTTTCAAAAACGTGGTTTTTCCGCCGCCGACCGGTCCCGTCAGAATCGTGATCATCGGTCCGCCGGTCCGGCGCCCTCCGTCCGCCCGGACCCTAGCGGACCCGGATCCGCGCCTGGTTGATCTGAAAGTCGAGGTTTTGGCCGGACGGATCCGTCACCAGGCTCTGGCTCACGGCCACGACCGATTCCCCGGCGGCTTTGGCCTCGAAAACAATCGCGGCCAGGGTGCCGCCCCGGCGCACGCCCTTCCCGGCGACCGGGCTCGTGAAACCGATCGTGCACGTCCCGGAGCCGTTGTCGTAGTTCTGAAGAAACGGGGCGTTCTCTCCCAGCGACCGGCCCAATCCCCCGTCCTGAACGCTTTTCACGGCCAGCACGCTGGGATTGAAACTGAGGGTTACGGCGGCCGACCCGATCTCGGCCTCGGTGAGAACGCCGACAGTCATCCGGAATTCCCGGCCGGCGGGGACTTCCATATTGGCCGGCCCGAGAAGGATGACGTTGCGTCTTTCGCTTCCCGGCCGCGGGCGGGGTTGGAGCCGGACTTCCTCTTCGAGGTCCGATTCCGGGAAGATCTCTTCTTCCGCCTCGGCCTCGCCGCGGCTTCCGGATCCGGAAGCGTTGATATCCACCCAAAGGACTTGTTCATCCTCCGCTCCGATCGGGACGGTCCGGACGATGTGAGGCGTGATGGTCATGATGATGTCCGTCTGCTCGATGGTCGTGTCCTCCGCCCCGAACAGCCGGCCGATCCCCGGAAGGTTCTTCAGGAAGGGGATGCCGGAGAGGGATTTCCGCTCCGCGTCGCGGAGGAGGCCGGCGAACATCGTCGTCTCGCCGTCCCGCAGGCGGAGCGTTCCCTTGAGCTCGCGGGTGTTGATGATCGGCAGATCGGCGTATCCCTTTCCCCCGAGCGAGGTAATCTTGAGCTCCATGGCCAGGGTCACTTCCTTCTCCAGATGAACCCGGGGGGTGAACGTGATGTCGATCCCGACGTCCTGGTAATCGTAGGACGTCACCGGCTGCTGGCTGTAGCCGCCGGCGGCGATGGGATTCCACGTCGTCTTGGGGACGGGGACCTTCTCGCCGACGAGCTGGTGGATTTCCTCGTCGGCCAGCCCCCGCAGGCGCGGCTGGGCGACGATCTTTGTGTCCGAATCGGTCTCGAGAAACTGGAGATAGGCGACCGGCAGGTTCACGAAATAATTTTCGCTCTTGGATAAATCGATCTTCGAGAGCTGCTCCCAGCCGGCGGACGACGAATTCTCGGCCAGCGGCGCCCCGTATCTCAAGCCGACTTTATTCTGGTCGAGCGACAAGCCCAGCTGACGGAGCCGCGTCCGGGAAACCTCCAAAAGCTCCATGTCGATGACGACCTCGCCCTTGGGCTTGTCCCAGATCCGGATGAGCTTTTCGGCCAGCTCAATGACCTGAGGCGTGTCCCGGATCGTGACGCTGTTGAGATCCTTGTCGAAGAAGATCAAGGGGATCTTGGCCGCGCCGCGGAGCATGTTGGTCAGGGAGGCGGTCATCTCTTGGGCCTGGGCATTGGACAAGTAGAACGTCCGGATGCAGCTCACTTCATATTGAAGCCGCTTGGCCGGCTGGTCGGGGACGATGATGACCGTCCGCTCGTCGATGATCCGGTAGAAATTCTTGGTCGCCTGGCAGACTGTTCCCAGGGCTTGTTCGAAGGTCACATTCGTGAAATCGGTCTGAAAGGGGACGTCCCGGAACGCCTCATCGAAAATGATGTTGACCCGCCCGGCCCGGCCCAGGGATTGGAGGACCGCCCGCAGGGACGTTTCCGCCGACAGGCGGAGATCGAGCGCCCCTTCCCGGACCTTGAGCTTGATCGGAAACTCGATTTTCGACGGACCGGCGTCCTTCTTCGTCTCGGGCGAGAGGGCCTGCTTGGCCTCAAAAAGGAGGGCGGAATCGCGGGGATTGTAGCTCACCGCCTTGGCATAGGCCGCGGCTGCCGCGTCCTTTTCCCCCAAGGCGAGAAGGCGGCGGGCCTCATCCGTGAAGAACAAGCCGGCTTTGACCTTCACCTGGGCCAGAGCCAGCCGGTACGCGGGTTCCTTGGGATTCATGAGGGCGGCTTTCTCGTAAAGAGCGATCGCCTCGTCCCAATTCTGGGCGATTTCCGCCCGAACGCCCTGATGATAGACGGGGCTGATGGTCGCGCAGGCCGCGGCGGTCAAAAGAACGAGGATCGCCAGCGCGGTCGCTTTTTTCATGGGCGTTCTCCTTCATAAAGGAACACCAGCGTATTCCCTTCCGGGCTTCGCAAGGTGATCTCCTTTTCCGTGATCTTGAGGGCCGTCCAGCCGTTGGGGGCGGTTTCGCCTTCGGCCAGGGCCCAGGGACGGTCGTTGATCACGAGGATGGCCGCCGGCGGGCCGGGAGCGGCGTACCGGGCGAATCCGATGTAGCGGACGACCGGGGGAGGGGGAGGCGGCGGCGTCTCAGCCGGGGACAGCTCCTTCCCCGTCAAATCCGAAGGCTCCCCGCTTTCGCCGGAGTCGACGATGAAGACGACCGTCGAAAACGGAT